>QMWY01000056.1 GCA_003661865.1 Thermoprotei archaeon | reverse complement strand
TCCCTAATGAGAAGGCCAACCACTCCCCCTCCCCATATATGGTCAGCATGCGACTGTAGAACCTGCCACTCCTTCGGGCGGTCTTGGAGACCCTGACCCTGAGCACCCTGCCCAAGCTGTCAATTATGCCCTCCCCCGGCATCCTGCCGTGCGCCCTATAAGTGGCGACGAAGCTCTCCCACACCTTGTTCACCTGAAGATCAATAAGCTCCGAGCTCCACTCCCTCAGGGGGGCATATTCATCATAGGACTCCATGCACTTCTTCACAATCCCGACGATCTCCCTAGGGCATTTGGGCACCCTGCCCCCCTTTTCGGTAGCCTTCGCGTTCCGCACTATGAGGAGGTAGCCGTACGTCCTCATCACGTTATAGGCTATCCTAGCAAGTAGCCTGTTCTCGTCGAAGAGACGCAACAAAAGCGCCCTGTCCTGCGGGATCATGTGCATTTCGAGCTTGCACACCTTCGATACCTTCAATCCCCCTCACCTCACCAACACCCTAGCAACGATGACCTCCCCTCCCAGATACGCGCCCCCGCTATCGGCCCCGACCTCCCTTAACTCAAGCTCTAGTATGGTGCCCTCCCTTATCCCCAGCCTGTCCCTAACCGCCTTGGGGATGGTCACCCGACCCATCCTGTCCACCTTGACCCTATACCGCGCCGCCATCAAACCACCAAAATGCCAGAATCCCAGACTGATTTAAGCGTAACGCGAGCGATACACATAAATCGGAGTCGGGCGCAGTAGAACTCGCACCGTAGCGATACGGTGCCGGAGCCGCCCCCTCGCTAGGCGGGCCTCCTCCCTGCCGGAACCGATGAGGGAACCCCCGCCGGAAGGCGGGAGGAAACCAAGGCTGATGTAGCGGCAGGCGGGAGGCGACAAGCGCACGACCGGTCGCAAACAAAAACAATAGCGAGTAGCGAAGCGCGATTGGTACGGCGCTAGGATCTACATCTACAAGTCACAAACAAAAACAATAGCGAGGGTGGTTCTATATGGATCCATACACAACATATATCGCAAAGGTCACAAACAAAAACAATAGCGAGTTAGAAGAGTATCCCTAAGAGGGACGAGAATGTAAGGAAAGTCACAAGAAAAACAATAGCGAGTTCTACTCATGCTCATACTCATCATGTAGATGCTCTAAGCGACTGGTCACAAGCAAAAACGATAGCGAGGTTAAACTAGTACGCGATTACGACAATTTAATGCAACGTTTAAGTCGCAAACAAAAGCGATAGCGAGAACGATAGGAGAGTTATAATATGTAGCATTAAGAAGAGATGTCACAAACGAAAGCAATAGCGAGAACGAGTATTTAGAACTCAGAGAACGAGCACTTACGTTCTGTGCCGCAAGCAAAGACAATAGCGAGTATATAAATGCATCTTTCTTTTAAACTACATAACTTAGGCCAGTCACAAAAACAACAGCGAGTGCTGGTAGCATACGTGTTGGTCACGTACACTAGTGATGTGATCGAGGTCTTTAGTGGACATGATCCTCTTGCGGTATTGAGGATCCTTCATGAGCTTGAGGCTGGGAGGAGGATCAGGGGCGAGGATATCTGGCACATTTAAATTTTTACCACATAATGCGCAAATTATTCCCGCCGGCGTAGGCTGATTGGGATATGCCAGGTGCGCCCACCGCGCGCTTTAGCGGAAGCAACCTAGACGTCAGAGATACGTTTATTACGGTCGGCCTCGACGTTTGCCACGGTGGTAGATGCGTGTCGGGCTCGCCGTCGGGCGGGAAGGGCGGCAACGGACACGATAGGCCCTCCCCGTGCGTTTCGAGGAGGGTCAACCTAGCCGACCTGATAGATACCTGCCCAGTCGTGGGCAGGTGCGAGATACACTTCGACGGGGACAAATGCTACATTGGGGTCGTGTCCGCGTCCCTAAGCCCCAAGGGTCACGTGGTGCTCTGCGTGTGGAGGGGGGTTGGAAACGGGGAATTCGAGCTCGTTTGCAGGATAATAGTGATGAAGTCTACCCTGAACGCGATAAAGGGAATGGTAGACGCCGTGGTGACCTCGTCGATCATGGAGCTGGAGAAGATAGCGTCGGGGCGTCCGGCAACCAGCGAGAAAAGCGACAGCGAACCTAGCGTCCAGCCTGTTTGACACCCCCCATTATTGCAAACCTAGCCTGACCACCAGTATGTACTTGGGCCTTCTCCTGGGGTAATGCCCGAGCCATTCGGCGGCCGTCCCGTAGCCGGACATGCGCACCAGCCTGTCTATGTTCTCGTCCGTTGCGGGCACAACGTCGGCGACCGTGCAGACAAGCCTCCCTATGGCCACCTTCGAGTTCTTGGACACGGGCCTGTCTGTCAGCACGGCTACAGAGCCGTCCGACACCAGCTTGGACATGGACGCGGTCGAGTTGAGCCGGATCCGCGTCATCCTGCTCCTAGCCAACTAGGGCACCGATCGCACCTAGAACGCGGGGGGCAATAAAGGTATCGCGCCCCGCAATTTAACAAAAAAGTCCAAAAAGGCAAAAACCTACTTCGATATTTTCGGTATCAGGACTGCCATAAGGGCCATGGCGCACAGCGTGGCCATGCCCAGTTGCGCCATCATGGTTCGGTGTTTTTGCTCCTGCTCGGACAGCTTCCGCTCGTACTCCTCCTTGGCGAGCTCAAGCTCCCTCTCAAGCTCGGCTATCCTGCTGGCCAGCTCCGCCTTGTCCGATTCGGACTGGCTCCTTATAATGCTTATTGCCTTCCACTGGTACGCGTTCTCCTCTGTCAGGCGGTCTATTGCGCTGGACAGGGTCGAGTTGAGCTCGTCGATCCTGTGCATGGTCTTGTTCAGTGCCACGGCGACCAGCACTATGTCCCTCCTGTTGGACAGTATCAGGTACGTGTTGTTGGTCACCTTTGCGAGGGTCATGTTCAGGGCCTCCGCCAGCGTATAGATGTCCTCGTACGCGTTCATTATCAGGCAGAGCAGGGATCTGTGGTACCTGTTGACCCTCTTTATGAGGGCGGACTTGAACTCGGATAAGTCGTAGCCATCTACGATTAATGTGTCTATGTCGGGCCTCCCTATGATGTGCGTTGTCATGTTGTCCGCGCTTATTATCACGACCACTTCTGCTTGGGACTCGTCTACGGGCTCTGCGGATTCTGCCTCCGCTGTTGCGATCCCCAAGAAGAGGCTTAGAGATAATAAGAGGAGCATAAAAAGGGTGGGGGTTTTCATTTCGGTTCCACCTACCTAGGCCTCACTACCTCTCCTATAAGCTCGTCCACGTCCATGTAGATGCTGATTATCGGGAAGTCCACGGACTCTATGTACGCTGATATGTCGTCGCCCGTGAACTGGAAGGCTAGGGTCTCGTTGCCCCACCAGACGCTGTTCCTCTTGTCTGGGAACCATCCTGACCCAGCAAACGCTTCCCCATCTCCGAGTACTGCGTCTATGAGTGCGTAGTACTGTGAATCCATATCGTCATCGCTCTCGTCTGGAGTCCCGTGGGTCTTGAAGTGCTGGTAGAGCCTGAGGGCGTATACGCTCATGTCCGATCCCTCCGCTGACAGCCACGCGTCAAGAGTCCATGTGTTGTCGAGGTGGGTGTTCATGGTGAAGGTGTGGGCGGAGAAGGTAGCATTGAAATCTGGTGATTCCACGCTCACTTCCGCTATCCTGACGCCCCTAAACCACTTCCCGTATTGCTGGTGGATTATCGATGCCACATCTAGGCTTCCGTCCTTTGCCGATACGAAGCCCTCTATGTTGCACGAGTGGTCTATCCATGCCATGATGTGCCCTAGGCTGTGGCCCGCTTCGTGGTCTAGTGTTGCGAACTCCTCGGTTGCCCATCCGCTCGTGCTCGAAGGCCTGTACCTGTGGACTGTGACCGATATCTTCGCATTATCGGATTCCCAGACCAGCTCCACGCTCGCGGCCGTGAGGCCGGGTAGCATTAGCAGTGCTAGGAGCAGTCCGATGCCCGCAGGCAACACGTAACTCCTCATATCTGCTCACATAACCTGAAGTCAGGCGTCTGGTTTAAATGTAATGCTGTTAATTCAGAACAATTTAAATGCTCCAAAAATTCGAGCCTAACCGAATTTAAACTAACCATGGTCATCTAATGAATTTCCGCTCCTTCACGTTTATCACTATCGAGGAGTGCTTGTCGAAGCGAAGCCTCCTCCCGCACCTAGGGCACCTGCGGACCTTGTTGAGTATTATGGACAGAGGGGGCGGATCCCTGCCTGCGTACAGCACGTGCCCGCACCCCCTGCACACCACCTTGAACGGCATTCAAACCACGTTAGATATCAGCTACGTCGTGCCGCATTAAAATAGCGCCCTGCCTGCACTTGCATCTGCTACTGGTGCCCCGTTTCGCGCCCCTTCCTCTCCGCTACCGCGACTATGTAGCCGAGCGGCAGCAGGGGCAGGAATAGCATTGCCGCCGCCAGCATGAGTAGTGCGCCAAGAAGGCTCGGCCTGTAGCGTGCGCCGGTCAGCTTGGAGTCGATTTTTCTTATCAGATCGGTTGCCTTGACCCAGGCGCGCATTACCGAGCTCATGAACCCGCCTGCCATTTCTGCCCATCCGATATGCTATTGGCGTGGGCGGTTATTTCTTTTGTTCCGTTTCCTCTCGTGCCAAGCAGGCCTGATGGTCTTCTCGTACACCAGTATTCCCCTAGATCTCAAGTCCCTGATCAGCGACCCGACCTTGCCGAGGGGCGGCTCGGGGAGCCTGTGCCCGTAGTTGTCGTAGCCGACGTACACGAAGAGCGGATCTATCTCCGCTATCGCCTCTGCGAAGCCGGGCGTGAAGTCCAGTACCGGCTCTATGGAGACCATCAGGTCTGTGAACCCGTAGTCCCTCAGCCTTGACATGGCCCTGATCCTCTCGTCTGGCGACGGCGCCCTGCTTATGCCGTGCTCCCTGTACATCTCCGAATCGTCGGTCTCTATCGTGGCGCCTAGTATGACGTTGCCGGTCTTCCCGAGCACGTCCCTGAATTCCAGGTACCGTGCTGGGTTCTTGGTCAGGAGGAGGAAGGTAGTCCTCGGGAACTTCGCTATGTGCCTGAGCACCCTGATGATCCACTCCCTAGGCACCCAGGCGCCCCACATGTCCGCCATGTCGCTTACAAAAACTAGCTCGTTCGGCCTGAACCTAGCCCTTAGCTCGTGCCCGTGGAACGCAGGCTGGAACCCGAGCCTGTACTTCTTTGTCCGCCTGAGCCTAGTCTCGGCAAGCCTCCTAGACCAGCAATAAACGCAACCATGCAGGCAGCCGGTGACTGGGTTCCACGTCCTATTAACTATGCTAAACATCCTGCTAGGGGACGTGATCTTTCACCTCCGCTAGGAGGGTCTGCGTGGACAGCCTGTACCACATGTCTGCCTTCTCCCTCGCCATCCTCCCCCTAGCGTACCGCAGGGCATCTAGGATCTTCCCGCGCCACTCGGGATCCTGCAAGGTCAGGATGACCTGCCTCTTGGAATGGTACGGGCAGAAAACGCAATTAGCCGAGTGCCCGTATATATCATAGCAGGGGTTTATCGGCACTCCATGCTCTCTGATATAATCAAGCACATCTTCCCTGCTCCAGTCCAGTATCGGGTTGACCGATACGTGCCCAGTAGCCTTGAATACGTCTATCGGCCTAGCCTTTCTTCGCCTAGTGCTGTCAGACCGGCGTATTCCAGTAACCTGCGTTGTATGCCCGTATTTCTGGAACACCTTGTGCTTGAACTGCCACAGGCACCATCGGTAAATTCCCAAGAGCGGTATTCCCCACTTTTTCACGCACTCGAAGAAGTCGAGATCCTCCCTGCGCCCGTGTATGAACCTGTCCTCAAGCCCAAGGCTCCTGACAACAGAGTAGACGTACTCGTTGCATATCGGATGGGTGTTCCCGGTCACCTCGACGTAGAGGACGTTCCAGCCGTCGCTTTGCACGTTGTCGAGAACCCACAGCAGGGCGGCTAGGCTGTCCTTACCGCCGCTGAAGAGCACGGTGAATGGTCTCTTGCTAAGGAACCCAGCTAGGTCTGCCCCATCCGGCTCCATTAACATCCCCTATTTCATTCACCGGCACCGTCCTTGAGTATGTCTAGGTACGCGCCCACCCCTACCCACCAAAATTATCCGGTGCCGGTTGCACGCGCGTCCTCCATTATCCTTCCGCGGAGGATTTTGAGGTGCTTTTCGCACAGGAAGCCTCCCTCCATTATCTCGTCGACTATCCCCCTCATGTCTATGTACTCGGGCGGCTCGTCCCCGTTCGTGCACGAGCCGAGCAGCAGTTTGCTAAGCTCGCTGACGCGCCTTATCCCCATCAGGCCGTCGCATATGTCGCCTAAGCCGGCCCTGCGCTTCGTTGAGAACATGCACCCGCGCTCGCCGCACCTGAAGAACAGCCCGTCCCCTATGAAGTCCCTGAGCCACTCCATGATCAGCATGGCCGTGAAGTTCTCGCACGGTATGCAGAGTATGCTGAAGGGCACCTCGCCGGGCCTAGGCCTTGTGAACGGGTGTATCCTGGGTTTGCGGACGGGGATCAGCTTTTTCGCGTACTTTTTGACCCTCTTGACCGCCTCCCTGCAGACGGGGCACTCTTCGTGAACCCCGTGTTCAACCAGCATCCTGCCAAACATCACTAGGTAGGCGTAAGCTATCGTCGCCGCTACGCCTCCCTGCGCACACGCGTACTTGTCCCTGTGCCCTAGGTAAAGGAAGGGCTTTCTCCCCGTGAAGTCCCTTATCAGCGCTATCCTGCCCGCCACTACCCCCGTGACGTACGCGTGCGTCCTTATCGAGGCGGGCATGTCCCTGATGCTCTCCTT
>QMWY01000055.1 GCA_003661865.1 Thermoprotei archaeon | reverse complement strand
CCTTAAGGTATTGGTAGCTTAGCCGCCCTGACCCTCCCCTCGGCGATCGTAAGTGCGGGTGCTACACGCGGGAGCATCTCCGGGTCCTTAGCTACCCTCAGCAGCTTCTTCTCGTGGTACCTCAGGGGCTTCGATACCTCGCGCGGGTACTCCCTTAGCCTCTCGCCGCATAGGTACCTCCTATCCCTACATATGCTTTCCAGGGCATCCCCCAGCTTCTCAATGGCTATGCCCCCCGCCTCAGCGGCGAGCCTATAGAGCTCGTAAAGCGTTGGTCTATACCCCACCTCCACCCCGAACATATGCATACCGCAGCAGTTCGGGGTCGTGTGCAGCGTGAAGAGCCCCTCCTTACAGGTTGCGAACCTCAGCCCCTCCTTGACAAGCGCTCTGCGGAGCGCCGAGTACTCCTCGAGGCGTACGCGGAGCGATGGCCTCACCAGGGGCTTTGCTCCCGGCACCTCGCGCAGGCTGTAGGGCTCTAGCTCCAGCCCCGGAGCACCAACAGCTCTGAGGACCGCGGGCATCCTATCCTTCTCGAGCCTGAGGGACTCGACTATTACTAGCTTGGCGCCGAACTCCCTCAGCCTTACGGCCAGCTCCTCGGGGCTTGGAGCCGCCGAGACCCTGGGTATGTAGGGCGATAGCCTCACCACCCCGGGTACACCGGTGTCTGCAAACTCCTTTAGGAGGCGAAGCCTCTCGCCAGGGGGCGGGGCGCGGGGCTCGAGGAGCTTGCTTACCCGCTCATCCAGACTCGTTACCGATACTTGTAGGAGGAGCAACCCCCTATCACCCAGCTTCTCCGCAACGCCCCTCCACGGCTCCCTAGCGAGGAGCACACCCTTGGTGTTTATCACTAGGGGGTACTCGTAGCGGAGCGCGATCTCCATAGCCCGTAGGCTCACCTTGAAAACCTCCTCAGGAGGCTGGAACGGGTCTACCAGGGTCGATAGCCTGATGGGTATGGGCAGCAGCCCTCTCCTCCTAATGCTGCGGGCAACCCTTTCGAATACCCTGAGAGCCACGGGCCTAGGGCTGGCCTCGGTGAAACCCCACCTGTAGTACCACCTAGCGTAGCAGTAGACGCAGTTGAACACGCATATCGTGTAGGGCTCTAGCCTAAGCAGGGAGTAGCAGAGGGGCGAAACCACGTTGCTAGCGTTTATCACCAGCTCCGTCAAGAGCCCTGCTCCCGCAGCGGGGTAACGCACCAATCCTTATCTCTCCACGAAGCGCAGTGCTGAGAGGGCTTCATGCCCGCAGAGAGTGAGGTTCTGAACGATGTATTCACCAACGGGATCATAGGCCCCCACACAAAGATGCTTGGACCTGTCGCTGATGGTGGGAGGATAAGGTTCGTAACAACCCCGGGATGCTGGGGCCCGATGCTAACCCCTACGCTACGGGGAGGTCACGAGGTCAATATCCCGGTAGCGGTCGAGGGCGCGGATATCGGAGACGCTGTAGCTATCCGCATTGAGAGTATCAGGGTTAGGTCGAGGGCATCTTCATCGGGTGAAGATAAACCCGTTGAGGGTACTTACATAGGCGATCCCTACGTTGCTAAGAAGTGCCCTGTATGCAACGAGCCATGGCCAGAGTTCCGGATCGAGGGGATCGGTGAGGAGGCTATTAGGTGCAGGAGGTGCGGTGCTCCCGTAGCTCCGTTTAGGATGATCAACGGCTACACCATGGTGTTTGACGATGAGCGTAGGTTCGGCGTAACCGTTGATAGGCGTGTAGCCGAGGAGATCGCTAGGAAGGCGTAGGACTGGGGCGCTATACCCCGGAACTCCCGACAGGTTCCCGTGCTGATCCTAGGCAAGGCGGATGTTGTGGGGGTTGCTACGAGGCTAAGACCCTTCCTAGGACAGCTGGGCACCACTCCGGCTGTTGATATACCGGATTCTCATAACGCAGGCGACTTCGGCTACTTCCTCATAGATGCCCCGCACCCCTACCGCATAACTAAGGAGCAGTACGAGCGCGACCTAACCGATGGACACCTAGACGTAGACTCTGTTAGAGAAGGAGCCGTGGTGATAGCCCCGGTCAAGGTTAGGGGTGGAGGGGTCTACGCTGGAGACGCCCACGCGATGCAAGGGAATGGGGAGGTCGCTGGACATACAACTGATGTATCCGCAGAGGCTGTCGTAAAGGTCGAGGTCATCAAGGGGCTGAAACTCGAAGGACCTCTACTGCTGCCGCCCGAGGAGGACCTACCACCCCTAGCGAAGCCTTGGAGGAAGGACGAGTGGGAGGCTGTGAAAAGACTTGGGGCTAGGTATGGGATAGAGCCCGAGCCCGTTGCACCGGTACAGGTCATAGGCTCGGGACCCACGATCAATGAGGCGGCTAAGCGGGGGTTCGAACGCGCCGCTAAGCTCTTTGGGATGAGGTACGAGGAGGTGCTTAACCGGGTCACGGTAACAGGGGCTGTGGAGATCGGGAGGCTACCGGGGATCGTACAAGTCTCGATGCAGGTCCCGATCAGGATCCTCGAGAGGCTGGGGATAGACGAGATCGTCGTCAAGCACTATTCCCTCCCTTACTGAACCCAACAGTTTTCACTCTCTACCACAATCACAGCTCCAGTGCTAAGCCGTGGAGGCGTACAGGGTTCCAACGCTGCGCGACGTCTATAGGGCTAGGAAGGTGGTCTCCCGCTACCTACCTAGGAACACCCCTAGTCTACGCCCCTAGGCTCTCCCGGATTCTGGGCTTCGATACCTACCTGAAGCTCGAGAACACACTGCCTACGCGGGCGTTCAAGGTTCGTGGAGGGGTCTACTACCTTTACGTTAAGCAGGACGAGGCTGTGAAGCGTGGCGTTGTAACGGCTTCCACGGGTAACCACGGGCAGTCCATAGCCTACGCAGCCTCCCTCTTCGGCGCTGAGGCCACGGTGGTGCTGCCCTACGGGGTACCCAAGGTCAAGATCGAGGCTCTGAAGAGCCTTGGAGCCAATGTTGTTCTCTGGGGAAGGGTCTTCGAGGAGGCGCGTGAGTACGCTGAGAAGCTTGCTAGGGAGAGGGGCCTGCTCTACGTACACCCGGTCAACGAACCCCTTCTATACCCCGGCGTAGCTACAATGCATCTGGAGAACCTCGAGGACATGCCCGACCTAGACGCCGTGATAAACCCGATCGGGGGAGGGTCGGGGGCCTCCGGAGCAGTAGTGGTCTTCAAGAGCGCCGACCCCAGGGTCAAGGTGATAGGCGTCCAGGCTGGGGGGCCAACAGCTTCTACCTATCGTGGAGAAGCGGAAGGCTCGTCTCCACGGGTAGGGCCGAGACCATTGCAGAGGGTTTAGCAACATCCAAGGCATACGAATACCCCTTCACGATCCTACGCAGCCGGATAGACGACATCGTCTTAGTGAGCGACGAAGAGATCCTAAACGCTGTTAAGACCCTTCTCGGGTACGAAGGTGTCGTTGCCGAACCCGCCGGTGCCGCCGCCCTAGCAGCCGCTATGAGGATTAGGGATAGGCTTAGGGGTAGAAAGATCGTGGTTATGGTGACGGGGGGCAATATAGACCCCGAGCTGCTCGAATCACTCATTCATAGAGACGGATCCTGACTTTAAACACGTTAAAGCGCTTTTAATACCTCAGCCCAAGCAGCTCAACAATGTTTTTATAGGAATCTCAAGAACCCTTTCTACGAACCCAGCTAAATTAGGTGATGGGCTAATGCGTAGAGCACTCGCTATGCTCGTAATAAGTACCATCCTCCTAGCACTGCTCCCCCTAGCGTTCCTCACCCCACCAGCTACACAGGCTGAGAAGAGCCCTGCGCTTCAGCCCATAACATGCCCTAGGCGTGGCGGCACGCTAGTGATCATACACTGGGGCGATCCAAAGAGCTTCAACCCCGATTCCCAAGTGGACGACGCGCTGTACAACATAGCCATGCAGATATACAACAGGTTGGTAGCTCTGGACATAGATTACAATGTTGTACCAGACCTTGCCGAGTCCTGGGAGGTTGCGCCCAACGCATCGGTGTTCATATTCCACCTCAGGAAGAACGTGAAGTGGCACGATGGCTACCCGTTCACGTGTAGGGACGTCAAGTACACGTTTGAGGCGATAAAGAAGTACAGGGGCATAGCCTATGGGCTTCTGAAGATGTCTAAGCTCAAGTCGATCGAGTGCCTAGACGACTACACGGTGGTGTTCAGGTACAGCGAGCCATTCCCAGCGTTCCTGGGGTTCCTAGCCTGGTACGGCACCTTCGTACTACCTGAGCACATCTTCAACAAGAGCGAGTACAAGGACTGGATGGACCCGAAGATACCCGCGCTGCACCACCCGATCGGTACGGGCCCGTTCAAGTTTGTGGAGTACGTTAAGGGGAGCCACATAGTGCTGGAGGCGAACCCCGACTACTTCAAGGGGAGGCCATGCATAGACAAGATCATCTACAAGATCGTGCCTGATGCAACAGCTGCTCTACAGACGTTCCTAGCAGGTGAGGGCGATATACTGAACAACAGGCCCCCGCTGAGCGAGATACCGAGGCTCAACAAGACGCCAGGTGTAATAGTTGAGATGAGGCCCATGCCTAGCAGGTGGTACATAGGGTTCAACATGCTTAGACCTCTGTTCCAGAAGAAGGAGTTTAGGTACGCCTTAGCCTACGCCATAAACAGGAAGGAGATCGTCGACAAGGCCATGAACGGCTACGGATACCCTGCTGAGGGCACATACGTACCCGCGATCAAGTGGGCCTACAACCCCAATGTGAAGCTCCCCGAGTACAACACCGAGAAGGCGAAGGAGTTGCTTGACAAGCTAGGGCTTATTGATAGGAACGGCGATGGTTTCAGGGACTACCCCAACGGCACGAGAATCGTGCTGAGGCTCCTGATCTTCACAGGTGCTGAGGAAGAGGCGATAGCTAGGGTAATCAAGGAGGACCTGAAGAAGGTAGGGCTCGACGTCAAGATCGAGGAGTACGAGATCGCCACATGGGAGGCGAAGGTGGTTAAGCAGCGCGACTTCGACATGGCGCTGTGCGACGGGTTCGAAGGTCCGGACCCCGACAACATGAGGATCAGGTTCGCCCCCGGTGCATACATCAACTTCGCCAACTACTCCAACATGGAGTTCAAGAGGCTGCTGGACCTGGCCTCTAAGGAGCCTGACCCTGAGAAGCGTAAGGAGCTCTACTGGAAGGCACAGGAGATAATGGCTGAGGATCTGCCCTACCTACCCCTAGCAGACCTAGTAGCGTTCTATATATACAGGATGGAGTGGCACGGCCTACCATGGCACCTACCCGGTGTTGTTGGGCTAGGCGTGTACGAGAGGGTGTGGTGGGAGAAGGGCACTCCAGTAACCACGACGCCTAAGCCAGCAACTACAACAACAGCAAAACCCGCAGCACCAACAACGACCGCTACCAAGCCAAGCCCGACAACGACTCCAACCCCCAGAACCACTAAGGTGGTTAAGACAACCGCTACCGTAACAGCCACGGTTACGAAGGTTGCAACAACACCCGTGAGCCCCGGCGCCGCTACAGTAACCCTCGTGAAGACTGTTACCGTAGCTAAGCCCACAACGGTCTACGCGACCAGCGTTGTTACCAAGACCGTTACAGCTACGACCACCGTGACGGCCGGTATGAGCCCCGCCATGGGCATAGCCATAGCTATAGTGGTCGTCATAGTTATAGGGATTGCCGTAGCACTCGCCCGTAGAAGGTAGAGGGTGGGACCTGTGGGGATGGGCACGTACATACTAAGAAGGGTTTTTCAATCCATAGCCCTAGTCTTTGTGATCCTCACCATAAACTTCACGATTATAAACCTTGCGCCCGGGAGCCCCGTCATATTCATGGCGGGGCAGTTCGGCATGGCATCCAAGGAGTACGTGGAGGCCGTGATCAAGAGGTGGGGGCTCGATAAGCCCCTCTGGGAGAGGCTTCTCATCTACTTCGCAAACCTTCTGCGCGGCGACCTCGGGTACTCGTACCGCTACCTAGCCCCCGTATCTGACCTCATTCTCGAGAGGCTCCCCATAACCCTATTCCTAACGGTTACCAGCGCAGTACTCGCGTTCATAATAGGGAGTACTCTAGGGCTCTACGCAGCTAGGCACGTGGGTAGGAAGGTTGATGCCGCACTAACAACAACCATGTTCGTCTTCTGGTCAACACCCAGCTTCTGGCTAGGGATCATACTCATGATAGTCTTCGGTATCCAGCTGCGCATACTCCCCGTATCCGGCATGATCAATGTTAGGGCTGGGTACACAGGGGTTATGTACTACCTAGACATAGCGTATCACGCGATCCTACCGATAACGACGCTGACGCTGATAATGATGCCCCAGTACTTCAAGATCACGCGCGATGCGGTGCTCCACCAGCTCAAGGAGGACTACGTAATAACGTTCCGAGCCATGGGGCTGCGCGAGAACGAGCTTTTCAGGAGGCATATATTCAGGAACGCGATCCTCCCACCAGTAACGATCTTCGGGCTTCAGCTAGGGTACGCCGCCGCCGGCGCCGTACTAATAGAGAACGTGTTTGGATGGCCCGGTATGGGCAGGCTGCTCCTAGACTCGATCCTGACCCGCGACTACCCTGTTATAATGGGTATATACCTCATGATCTCGATAACCGTCGTGTTCTCGATCCTCATTGTCGACCTCCTCTACATGCTTCTAGACCCCAGGATCAGGTACAGGTGATGGTCCGTGGCAAGCGCTTCCCGCATCGTGATGCGTAAAGGCCTATCGCTTCTAAGAGGCTTCGTAGGAACACTATCGATGCTTATGAACGACCCCTACGGCGCCGTGGGGCTGATAATACTCTCGACAATAGTGGGTATAGCAATCCTAGTCCCATTCATGCCCCTACCCCCGCCGGACTCCATAGACT
>QMWY01000054.1 GCA_003661865.1 Thermoprotei archaeon | reverse complement strand
GCGATGGTGAATGCGTTGATATAGGCGGTGAGAGGCTCTGCTTCATCCACACACCCGGACATGCCCCTCACCACCAGGCGCTGTACCTGCCCCGCGAACATCTGCTGTTCCCCGGGGATGCGGGTGGGGGGTACGTACCCGAGGTAGATGCGGTGATACCTGTTTCACCACCACGCATAAGGCTCGTGATGTACCTAGATAGCCTTGTAAGGCTTCTTAATATGGGGGCGCTCTTCATAGCCTACGCCCATACGGGCGTTGTTGAGTCCTCTAAGCGCACGCTACAGAGACACGGTGCTCAGGTGCTGAGGTGGATTAGGGTGCTCAGCAGATGCGGTACCCGCTGCACGGTTAAGGACGTAGTTGAGGCGGATCCCGAGGCGCAGAGGGTGTATAAGGGCAACGTCTGCATAAGGTTCAGGATCTCCGTAGAGAGGAGTTTTGAGGCGTTCAGGATCGCGCTTGGGGAGGAGCAGGGGTTGAGCCTAGAGGCTTATACCCCCTACTTCACCTAGAGGATCACAGCTAGGGCATGGGAGGTGTTCAAGAGGGGGTGCAGAGAGGAGATAGATACAAGGAGGTTCCGCGCTAAACTCATGCTAGTGATGGCGCTCCTGAAGGAGCTAAAGCTGAGAGTAGAAAACAACGCCGAGGTCGTTAGGAGGAGCAGGGCAAGGCTTCTGGAAAGGGCTAGGGTGATACGGGAAAGGTTTGGAGAAAGCTACGCGGCACGCCTCTTCAAGGAGGCGAGGAGCTACGAGGTTGTCGAGGCCCACCTACGTTACGTATCAGCGCTCCTGGAGAGGCTCCTCATAAGGCTTGAAACCCTCGTCGTGGCAGGCTCCATATTCGAGGCGGCCGCGCTGGCGTCGCAGGTGGTCCGAGAGCTGAAGAGGAGCCTCGTGTACAAGATGCCGCAGTTCGGCGTTGTTGTCGACGAGGTTGATAGGGCTAGCCGTGAGCTAGTTGAGGTTTCGAGAAGCGCTGGCTACGCACCCAGCAAGTCCGTGGTCTCTGAGGAGGCTAAGAGGATTCTGAGGGAGGCAGAGGCGCTGGTGGCTAGCCAGGAGATGGAGAATCGCTGATCCCCTTCACGTATAGGTAGAGTGTCGCTATCCTCGTCGGGAGGGATACCTTAACTACCTGTATGGGTCTCCACCCCGGGATCTCGAAGTCTAGCGTTACGACCCTAGTGCCTTCTCTAAGCTCACGCTCAAGCTTCGGTCTAAGGGCACGGTTAACCGAGGTAAGCAGGTACATGTAGATAACCGTCGCCTCGGAGAGGTCAACGTTGAAGAAGTCCTCGTTTACGAACTCTATGAGCTCCTCAAGCCCCTCATTCCTAGCGTTCTCACGCGCTTTCTCGAGAAGGGACGTGTTGAGCTCTACGCATACACCCTTCGACGCCCCCTCCTTAACGGCCCTTATAACGACCCTTCCATCGCCGCAGCCGAGGTCGTAGAATATGTCGCCGCGCCTAACCTTGGCGAGGCTCATTATGTAGTCGAGGAGCTCCTCGCGGGTGGGAACCCAAGGAACCCTTATGCCCTCGTAGTACGCCAAGCCGCCCACCCATCAGCTCCTCTATAGGTGGGAGAAGAGCGGATTATAACGCGTTTCGGTTTGGACCCCCTAACCCCTTTCCTCAGCACTAAGCTCCACAGAGAGGGCGCTGGCTATGAGGTTCTCAAGGCGCTCGACCCTTCTCATAAGCGCGTCAACGGTCTCTGAGAGCATGTGGAGCTTGCCCTCTAAGTACAGCAGCTCCTCTGCTGTGATCGCTCCCCCTCGTGCCGAGGCTCCCTGAGGCGTTAGCGAGAACTCACCCCTTCTAAGCCTCTCAAGACCATCCCTTATCAGCACCTTTATCAGGTCCGTGAGCTGTATCCCCATGCCCTCGGCAACTTCCTTCAGCTCCCTATGCACAGCCTCAGGCAGCGATAGATGCACCGTGGGCATAGCGGAGAACCCCAGTAGCACTACCTCAAGAGGTGTACTCGTGTAAGGCTCTATATATGCACGCTCCAAATGGAGTCCCGCTACAAGAGGGCTCTGGTAATACCCTGGAGGCTGTGCTCAGAAGGACCTCTGCGAAATCTAGCAGAGGATGGTGCGTATGAGGGTCGTAAGCTTCAAGGTGGAGGAAGAGCTGCTGGAGCTGTTAGACATCTACGCTAGGCAGAGGGGGAAGAGCAGGTCTGAGGTGATAAGGGAGGCGATAATAGCCCTCTTGCAGAACGAGATCGGGACGTCTAGGCCTATATACCGGAGCGACCTTAAGGTGAAAAAGCTGAGGGTGCTCTGACACTGTCCTTCACAGCGGGCTTAGCACAACAACCTTTCTATGTGGCAGCTCCCCCTTCCTAACCTCGTATTCGTTCCCAGCGACACGCTCTATGCTCCAGCTGGCCTCGGCCAGCTGCAGGAATTCATCGACCCTCTTAAGTGGTAGGTTGAGGCCCTCGACCCAGTAGTGCATGGGTATGACTATGTGCGGCTCGAGAAGCTTTATGTTCTCCCACGCCTCGCGCGGACCTATGGTGTAGACACCGCCAACGGGTATAAGCAGTACGTCTACGGGTCTCAGCGCCCTTACGTGCTCATCTCCAAGCACATGCCCTAGGTCGCCTAGATGTGCAACAGCTATACCCTCAACCTCAACCCTATACATCACGACCTCTCCACGCCTCCTACCGCCAACCGTATCGTGGTAAGCCTTGACCCCCTTTACCCGGATCCCCAGAACCTCCTGCTCCCCCACAGCCATACGCAGGATCTTGGCCGTAGGCTTAGCAACCACCTGGTAAGCATTGTGGTCGTAGTGCTCATGGGTTATCAGTACTAGGTCCGCCTCAGCCTTAGGAGGCTTGATCCCTAGGCTATGCCCATCATGAGGGTCTATAACTATCGATATCCCGCCAGAGACCAGTTCGAAGCATGCATGTCCATGCCACCTGATCAGCAGGGCTCCCCACCCTTGTAAACTCCTCGTTTTGATGAATAATATATATACAGTCTAAGGAAGAGGAGATAAACTCGGATCTTCCCAGTCTACAACAGAGGCAACTCGAGGTGACCCTGCATTGAGTAGCGGGACTGAGGGCAAGACCCCAAA
The DNA here is from genome assembly GCA_003661865.1 of Thermoprotei archaeon. Classification (GTDB taxonomy): domain Archaea; phylum Thermoproteota; class Thermoprotei_A; order Sulfolobales; family Ignisphaeraceae; genus QMWT01. Next base: position 3,811 of record QMWY01000054.1, on the reverse strand, counting down.
GATACCAGCACAGCTTAGGGCGGGTCCGATGGTGTATGACAACGAAGCGAAGATAAGGCAGGCGCTTGTGCTGCTGATGAGAATAATAAATGATTCATCGATTCCAAGGAATATCCGTAGGGCAGCGACCCAAGCGGTTAGAGCCCTCTCCGAGAAGTCACTATCGCCAGGCGTCAGGGCCGCTAATGCTGTAGGCATACTCGATGAGGTTAGCCAAGATCCAAACATGCCTATACACGCACGCACGACCCTATGGACCATAATAACGCTGCTCGAGACCGTGAAGGACTAGAGGCTCAACGCCCACCGCTGTAAACACCTTACGTTTTTAGCCTTGTTTCCTCCCATGCGTCAACGGGTGGTTCTGTGTACAAATACAGGGTCCGCGGAATCTACGCAACGGCTATAGCGCGCCTGTTGATGGATAAGGGGTGTGAGCTCGTAGACCTCTCACAGCAGTTGGCTGAGAGATTAGGGATGAAGAGGAGGTGCAATGAGGCTCCCGACGCAACGATAAAGGTTACTAGGGATCCCAACAGGGTGCTCGTAGTAGGGTTTAGGGACGCGGTTAAGCACTTCCTAGAACATATCGTTAAGGAGGTCCCCGGGGTCCTCACAAGGTTTATCGAGGTGGGGCCCTACTCAACCATAAAGACCCGCGTTGTTAGGAGGGAGGGCGTTACGTGCTACGTGGACACCCCCCTTGGCGAGGGGATGCTTCAGGATCCCCGGTGCTACGAGGGTGAGGAGCTCCTCGTATATCTAGTCAAGGTCCCCATAGAGGGTAGGGGGCCTGTAGTTGTCCGGCGGGGTGCCACGGCTGTTGGGGGCTACGCAATGGTTATGAAGAGCGGGAGGCCTGTAGTGCTTTACAGCGAGTTCATAAAGGATCTCGAGAGGAGGGCCGAGCTCCACGTGCTGGCGCAGCAGGCAGTGCGTGAGGGGCTTAGCGTTAAGTGGAGGAGCTCTGCGAGGGAGGCACCCAGCGATAGACTCGCGGAGGAGCTGCGTGCCCTGAGTAGAAGGATAGGTGAGATCGAGGATAGGGGGAGGTCTGCTAAACCTGGAACTGTCGTCGAGATAGGGGAGTCCATAGCAATGCTGGAGCTGAGCTCCGTAGCTAAGAGGTTCTTGGATAGTGTTAGGAGAAGGGTCCTGCCTACAGCACCCCTACACCACGAGCTTAAGGCGTGCGGATCGGTGCTGAGCGATGTGGTGGACCTAGTCGACGCGATCTCGGGCTACGCTCCTCCGGAGGCTGTTGAGAAGGGGATCGTCCGCTTCCTAGCGGAGCGTATTAGGGGGCTGGGCAGGTTTACGATAGAGCATAGGAAGCCTGATGGAGAGCTCTTCAGGATAGGGCCCGTGGAGGTCGCCAAGGTCGAGCTTAGGGATGACTCGGTGGAGATCGTTGGGTGGAGGGAGGTTAGGTCGCAGGGTGTGTACGATGGTCTTGGCGTAGCGAAGGAGCCGGGGGATAGGATAGAGACAAGGGTTGTGTGGGGAGAGTGGTTCGTGATCCACCGCTACTACTCACGCGATGGGAGGCTCAAGGGTGTATACGTAAACATCAACACCCCTCCCGAGCTCTGCCCAGATGGTACTGTGAGGTACGTTGACCTGTACGTAGATGCTGTCTACGTTGCCGAGAGCGGCGAGGCTAGGATCATCGATGAGGAACTCCTCAGGGAGGCGCTGTCAAAAAGGCTGGTTCCTGAGGAGTTGTACAGGATGGCTCTGGAGAAAGCTAGGGATGCCGTGGAGCTCGCTAGGAGCCTTGGCGAAGGCAGTGGCGCCTAGCTCTTCCCTGATGTGCGTGAGGGAGATACGCTCTTCTCCTCCGAATACCTCACGAGCTTGGCCGTGGCCACCTCCGCTATCTCAGCAGCCTCGTAGACGCTCACCGTGGCCTCGTGAGCCATAGCCATGGACTCGGGGGCCTGGAGGCACTTGGAGCTCGAGGTGAATATCCTCTTGCTGAGGTCCTCCCGCTCCATCAGTATCCTTATGGCCATGTCGATGTTGCCCTCTATGTAGGAGTTTATTGCTTTGGAGACGTATGAGGAGACCTGTGCAAACACGTCTCTAAATACCTTCTTGCACTCGTCAGAGATCTTCGATTGGATCCTCAGAAGCGTGTTCGAGACCCTGTCTAGGCAGTCCCCTATGTGCTCGAGACTTTTTATAACCAGCATCTTGTCGAGCGCGTCCTGCGGGCTCCTAAACGCCGTGCGCTTGATCGTCCTTATGCCTAGGAAGTGCAGCCTATCGAGGTCGTCGTCAAGCTTGAGGAGCTGTTCAAGGTTGGAGGCGTCGGAGGTGCTGAAGTACTCCATCAGGAGCTCGAACATAGTCTCGACGGTCGTCTTCATAGACGCTATGACCTCATCAACACTAGTGTTTAGCTCATCAACCGATATCTTTATCGTGAACTGCCTCCCGTTCATAGCTATGGCGCCAGGGAGCCTCATGGCAACCGCGTAGAACGCTTTACGCGCGCTCCCGCGATCACCATCAACGATTAGCGAGTCGAAACCCTCGATGTACCCCGCTATTATGAGGCGGGCCATCGTAGCTATGTCCCGCGCCTTGAGCCTCACCGTCAGCAGGGCCTTCGGCTGCATAACGTTTAGGGGCTTGACAGTTATGAACCCCGGACCCAGGGACACCTCGACATTGGACCCTATGTTGAGTCCTAGAACAGGCAGCCACTCCTTGGGAATGGTTATACCTACGCTACGCTCACCAATCTTTATTATCCTCCTGACCGTGCTCAGCATCATAACTACACCTTTTACACTCGAATAGATACGAGGTGTTGTTAGTATAAAAAGCTATACTGAGTCTGCTAGAGTCCCTCCTAATGGCTGTGCGAAGAAGCGGGGGTGGCGCTAGGTGTGGGTGTAAGCCTCCTTCTACCCCGATTCTCATCACGGGTCAGAGGGCATGACTCCAGTCATCAGCGGGTTCTCCAGAGCTACCCCTCGTACGAGGTCACATGAACCTTATTGAGTGGTAAGGGAGCTCCCTAACCTCTATAAGTCCTTGGGCAAGGGCTTCGGAGGCGAGCTCCTCAAGCTCCTTGCGCTTGGGTACGGAGCGGGGGGAAGGCTTCGATGCGTTGATGCTTGAGGCTACTGAGGCGTATAGCAGGCTTTCCTCAATAGGGCGCCCCATAACTACGTACGCGGCGAATACACCCGTAAGAGCGTCGCCGCAGCCCGCAGTGTTGACGGGCTCGAGCCCCAACACCTCTAGGGGGAGGCTGGACACGGCTACAACCCTGCTCCCCGGCTCTATATACAGAACACCTTTCTCCCCCCTCTTCACAACAAGCTGGCACTCGAAGCCGCTTGAGCTCAGCCTCTCAACAGCCCGGTACAGAGACCTTGTACCCGTTACCGATAGCAGCTCCTGCTCGTTGGGCAGGTAGAAGCAGTCGCCGACCCCCCTACCCAGCCTCGCTACGAGCCCCTCCAAACCGCGCCCTGGGTCTAAGAAGAGGAGGGCGTGGTTAGCCGAGGCGGTCTCGATGAGCAGCTCAGCAACCTCGGCGGGCGGGTTCATCACGACGAAGCCCTTCATCCTCCTCAACACCCCTAGGCGCTCCTCAACAGCCCTCCTCCTAAGCATGGCATTCGCACCTGGTATGCTAACAATGGTGTTGATCCCGTGCTTCTCCACAAGCACTACGGCTATACCGTTGAGGGCGTCCACACGGAACTCTAGCACAGTATCAACACCCCCGTCACTCAGCGCCTCGATATTGATGTCCCCAAGCCTATCACGCCCGACAGCCCCGCGCACGTGC
>QMWY01000053.1 GCA_003661865.1 Thermoprotei archaeon | reverse complement strand
GGGTACAGCGGTGATATCGGGGGTGTTAGGCTTGAGGAGGAGCTGCTTAGGCCGATGGCGATATACTCACCCATGCTGATCGAGGCGCTGGAAAGCGGGGCAGTAACGGGGGCTGCTCACATAACGGGCGGGGCCTTCTCCAAGGTGAAGAGGATCCTGCCCCCGAACAGCGATGCTGTTATGGAGGTGCCCGAGCCTCCGAGGATCTTCCGTGTGCTGATGGAGCTCGGCAGGGTCCCGGTGGATGAGATGTACAGGGTTTTCAACATGGGTATAGGCCTCGTGCTAACGGCCCCGAGCGATCGCGTCGACGAGGTCCTCAGGATCGCTTCGCGCCACGGGCACAGGGCGTTCCTGCTCGGAAGGGTTGTTGAGGGGCGTGGAAGGGTTGTTTTGAAAACTCCTTGGGGTGTAGATGTTGAGCTCTAGGTACGACCCACGTAAACTCCTCGAGGGGTACCCCCGGGGGCCTGAGGGGCTTAGGATAGGGGCTGTTGCCAGCCACTCAGCCCTAGACGTCTTCGACGGTGCTAAGGACGAGGGCTTCGAAACCGTGGCTATATGCCAGAGGGGGCGTGAGGAGCCCTACCTGAGGTTCGATAGGGTTGTGGATAGGGCGATAGTGCTCGAGAGGTTTGCACAGGTTGTTGAGGAGCGCTGGGTTGAGGAGCTCCGTAGGCTCAACACGATCTTCGTGCCTAATAGGAGCTTCGCCGTCTACGTGGGGTACGACGCTATAGAGAGCAGGTTCCCCGTACCTATCTTTGGTAATAGGTACCTGCTTCGCTGGGAGGAGAGGACGGGTGCTAAGAACTACTACCGCCTGCTGGACGAGGCAGGTATCAGGAGGCCAAAGACATTCGAGAACCCCGATGATATAGATAGGCCTGTTATGGTGAAGCTCCCCGAGGCTAGGAGAAGGGTTGAGCGCGGGTTCTTCGTGGCTATCGATAGGGATGATTTCTGGAGGAAGTTCAGGAGGCTTGTTGATAGGGGAGTTGTTAGGGAGGAGGACCTGGGCAGCGCCTCTATAGAGGAGCTCGTGCTCGGGGCGCACTTCAACGTGAACTACTTCTATAGCGTTGCTAGGAAGAGGCTCGAGCTCCTGAGCATAGATAGGAGGATCCAGAGCAACCTAGACGGTTTCCTTAGGCAGACAGCGGATATACAGCTGGAGCTCAGGGAGCACCTAGAGGTTAGGTATATAGAGGTTGGGCATGAAGCCGCGACCATCAGGGAGAGCCTGCTGGCAAAGCTGTTCGACATAGGGGATAGGTTCGTAGAGGCGTCTAGGAAGCTAGAGCCCCCTGGGGTCGTAGGGCCATTCACGCTACAGCTCTTCGTAACCCCGGAGCTCGATATCGTTGTGTTCGACGTGGCTACGAGGATAGGCGGGGGCACCAACATATACATGGGTATAGGGAGCCAGTACAGCAAGCTCTACTTCGGGAGGCCCGTAAGCATAGGTAGGAGGATCGCTATGGAGATCAGGGAGTGTGCTGAGCAGGGATGTTTAGAGGATATAGTTACCTAACCCGCATCAATGGACATCCCCGCAACAGCGCCCCGAGCAGTGCCTACCATCGCCGCACCCAACCGTTTATCCCCCGCATCTAGATGCTTAGGGCTTGGAGATGCCGGTGGATCTAGGGACCGGGGCCGCACCGATCCTAGAGCCCGGTGTTGTCTACGAGATGATCGCCACGGTATTCCTCGGGGACGTGGTGAACACCTCGCCCCTCGGCATCACCTATAGACCACCATTCCTCATCTCGAAGCTCTACCCACCGCTCAGAACCCTAGACATGATCTCTGCGGGGGCGCGGTACATGGTTGTGAGTGCGTGTAGCGATCCCCGTATCTACGTGGACACACTATTCGATAGACCACCCCCAAAGGGCTATGGAACGGCTATCCTACCAGGGGTAGGCCCCGTACCTCTACCCCGTGGCTGCTACAGGCACTGGGTCTGCAGAGCAGAGCACCTCCTATGGGGCGGGCTCTACTACACCCTGTACTGCAGACCCATAGCGTTTCTAGAGGGAGACAGCTTCCCAAAGCCCTACACCCGGGCATTCGGAGCGCTTATCGAAGCCCTAGTATGCCTAACTAGGGTGAGACCCTTCTATCTCTTAGGGGATGTGGAGAAAGCCGTTGAGAACGCGAGATGCGTTACGAGGAACCTGGCCATCGCTAGGAGGCTTGGAAATGAGCTGTACCGCTCTTTAGCCATAGAGGTTAAGAATGCTCTTGAAAACGTACTTAGATCCCTTGGCGCAGACCTAGAGCCCATAGCCTAGATCTGATCAATTGTTTTAGATGATTGAGTTCTCTACGCCTTAAGCATTTTTCAGCATAGAATGCCTCATCCCCATTAACAAAACCCCAACTCCTTTTCCCATATAGAACCTGACACGCTTATAGTTGCTAATGGCAAGCTTTACTTCAACGCCTTGTAAGGTTGTTTAACAGTCTTTCTCGAGGAGTTCAAAGTACTTCTCCTTAAATAGCCCCACCTCTTTCATGATCACCCTTATGAGGCTTGGTTTAAGCTTCTTGCCGGGATGTACAGGTACAACGACTCTCGTTCGATGTTCATTCATGAGTATTATGTGAGATCCCTTCTGTCTAATGGGTTTGAACCCTACCTTGCTAAGGATTTTAATAAGTCTATAAGGGTCGATGGGGGTTATCCTAGGCAAAAGCTCTCACTCTCTGAATACCAACAACTCTTTGCTGTAGCAGCTCTTCCTTTTCCTCATCGCTAAGGGTCTCTAAGTACAGCTCTATAGCCTCACTGATGTTCCTTAACACCTCATCTATTGTATCGCCTTGTGTATGGCATCCTGGTAGAGAAGGTACTAGGGCTATATAGCCCTCGCTCTCATCCTCTATAATGATAACATCAAACTCATAAACCTTTTTCTTTTTCCATGGATACCCACTCCAACATTGATGGAGACTTCATCAAATATAAGCTCTAGGAGCGGGGCTGATGCACCTAGACCCAGCTCCACTTAGATAAAGCGGAGCCTTGTGCGGATTAATGCGTGTTTATGAGTTCATCTGCGAATCCGAGCATGCCTCCCCACCATAACACCTATGTTTTGAAGCTACGTATACAATACTCCATGTCTCCACCTTTTGCAGCCTAGCTGAGTAAAAACCTATTGCGTGGTAGAGGAGTCCCGGTGGTTCTCCTTGGATGTTGCGGGTGTTGTCGAGGCTGTGGCGAGGATGGTTATGCCGCGTGAGCCTGGGCACGGGTGGGATCATGTGGAGAGGGTGAGGGCCCTGTCTAGGATTATTGCTGAGGAGCTCGGGGGTGGGGTCGATACTGAGGTTCTTGACATAGCTGCGATCCTGCACGATGTTGGTAGGGCGCTTAGCCCTGAGAACCATGCTGAGGCGAGTGCGAGGTTCGCTGAGAGGCTTCTGAGGGCCCTCGGCTATCCTGAGGATAGGATCGGGAGGGTTGTCGAGGCTATTAGGAGCCACAGCTTCTCATCGGGTAGGAGGCCGAGGAGCATCGAGGCGGCGATCCTGAGCGATGCCGATAAGCTAGATGCTCTAGGGGCGGTCGGCATAGCCCGGGTGTTCATGTATAGCGGTGCTCATGGGAGGGGGATCGAGGAGAGCATTAGGCACTTCTACGAGAAGATCCTGAAGCTCCCGAGCCTAATGCTTACCAAGCCCGGTAGGAGAATGGCTGAGGAGAGGGTGAGGATCGTTAAGCTGTTCCTAGAGGAGCTCGAGAAGGAGCTCAGGGATTTATCCCGCGGTTCACGAGGCTCGCTAGGCGGTGGAGATGCCCCTGGGGCTGAGGCTCGCTAGGCTAACGCTCGACTCCCCTGGGTACACAGCGGAGGATCTGACCCCGGCTGTGCTAGGCCTCATCCGTAGGCAGCGCCTAACCAACGGTGTTGTTACCCTATACGCAGCTTCTCCAGGAACAGCTGTTGTGCTGATCGAGTACGAGCCCGAGCTCCTCAAAGACCTAGAGGAGCTCATCGCATCGCTAGGAGGTAGAAGCCCCGTGGTCTCTGAGGCGCTGCTGGGGAAGGAGGCTTCAGCACCCGTGGTAAGGGGCTCGCTCGAGACTGGGAGGTTCAAGAACTTCGTATTCATAGACCTATCCAGGAGCCCAGGAGAGAAGGAGGTGGTGGCGGTTCTTGAAGGTGTTTTCGAGGGTGGTTAGGCTCAGGACCTACGGACCCATGAAGTTCTTCGACATCACCCCAGCCGTTGCCGAGGCTTCTAGGCGGTGTAGCAGCGGCGTAGCCAGGGTGTTCTCCAAGGGCTCTACATCGGCCCTCGTACTCGCACCTCCCGAGGCGCTTAACGAGCTATCCTCAGTTCTAAGCAGGCTCATACCCGTTGCGGGCTGGAGACATGGGAACGCCTATGCACACCTACGCTCAACAACCCTATCAACAGTCCGCTACATCCCCGTAGAGCAGGGGAGGCTGCTGATCCCAACAGCTACAGGCTCTACCTCCTAGAAACGAGGCCCGTGCTCAACCACTGGAGAGAGGTGGTGATAGAGCTCTTCTGCAGCAGCTAGCAGATCCAGCCGCTCTGCCAGCCCTGTAGACAATGCATTTATATACGTGGACTATGTATACGTAGCTGGTGGATAGCTATGTCTACAGCGGTGCTGTCTGTGAGGGTTAGGAGGGAGCTTAAGGAGGAGGCGGAGAGGCTAGGCATAGACATCAGGAGTGTTGTTGAGAGGGCACTGGAGGAGGAGATAGCTAGGGCTAGGCTCGCTAGGTTCGAGAGAATTGTTGATGAGGCGCTGAGGTCTATGGATATGACAGCTGATGATTGGGTCAGGGCTGTTAAGGAATCACGGTTAGAGAGGTAGGCGGCTTGTCATGAGTGATAAGCGCTACCTTCTCGACGCCTCGGCTATATACCCCCTCGTGCTTAGGCTTAGGAAGGGGCTGCTTAGGTACGTCGATAGGTTCGCAGTCCTCGACTTAACAGTCTACGAGGTTGGCAATGTCCTTTGGAAGGAGTTTAGGAGGGGTAGGATCAAGAGGCTTGAGCCCGTGGTCACGCTATTCGAAGAGCTCTTCAGCTACGTAGAGGTGCTCAGGCCATGTATAGGACTAGGCGAGGTGGTGAAGCTAGCTGTAAAGGAGGGGCTCACCTTCTACGACGCTTCGTACCTCTATACAGCACGTACCAGCGGTATGAATCTAGTTACTGAGGATAGCGACCTACTCAAGTTCTCCGAATCCATAAGTGTTAATGAGCTGCTCCACGAGCTAGGCGTGGTTCGGGAGCCATAGGATCTCTATGCAGGTTCCTTGGGCAGGGATGGGAGGGTAGATATTGGTGTATCGAGGACTGTGAGTCTCCTAGGAGGAGTGGTCCCGAGGTGTTCTCCACGATAATCCTGAACAGCTGATGCACTGCTAGGGGCTGTAGCGCTCGCCTACGCAGCTAGAAGATGGATGCGTCCTAGAGGCGTGCAAAAATGGGTTTGAGGAGTGTCTCCACAACCCCCGCCCATGTCTTGTCCTTATCCGCATACTGGGTAGTCGTCTGGTACTTTTGCTCTGAAGTACTTCCCTGTCTCGGGGTCCTGGAACAGGCCTATCTTAACACCCTTCCTACCCTTGGGTGCCAGCATCCAGACCTTCTTGGGTACGAGCTCAACCTCCTTACCAGCCGGGGTCTTCACCCTAACACTCTGCGTACACGCAGGCATCTACCCCACCCCACCGACCTTTCTTCTTCGTGATATATTAAGGTGGCTATGGGTTATTAAACATAGCGTTTATTTCGCAATGTACTAGTTAACAAAGGCATATATCGCATGTGCACCCCATTGCCCGATAACGCCTACCCTTACCCGGTTACGCATGTGCGTTACCTATTCCGCTGCTGATCACCTCGCGGCGCCACCCTGTCTAAGGATCGAGATCCCGGAGCTCAGCAGTATCATACCCGTTACGAAGCTGAGGAGCGATGCGAACAGCCTACCCTCGCTCATGAGCAGGACTGAGGCCGCCATGAAGCCCAGCGACGAGATCGTTAGCAGCACGCCAATGCCCCTCAAGAGCTCCAGCTACGATCACCCCCACTCTGCAGCTAACCTCTCCACATACTCAACGAACTCCCTTCCCGAAATAGTTATCGTGAAGAGGTGTGGAGAGGCGGCCAGCGCCGCGAGAACCAAGGCGAGGGTTACGAATGCCGAGCACCCCCTTAACCTGCGGGGTAGGCGCTGGTAAAGAGCGTGTTCAAGTACCCTACCGATGATGTATGCCAGGGTGACTAGTGGGGCTAGGGGGAGCGACGCTACGGCTATTATGAGGAGCCCTATGCGCGCCGCGAGAATAGGGGGCTTAGCGGGGTTGTCTACCCTTAGAACCTCGTGCTCCGCTAAGCTGAGCTTACTCAGAAGCCACAGCACATCTGCAAGGGCGCTTCCCGTTATGACAGGAACCGATAGCAGCGCTACTGACGTGGAGGTGTAGAGGTAGAGGGGGAACCAGTTCGGGAGCTCTGGTAGCAGAAGACCGCTGCTGAACTTGTACGAGATCCAGGAGCCTATGAGCGTTAGTAGCGGGGCTAGGAGGGGGAGGATAACGAGCTCTGCAGCCCCCCGTCTAACGCCTCCTACAACCCCCGTTAGAAGACCCTCAGCCGCTAGGTACAGCAGTAACGCTGCGGCAGGCAGCAGCTGAGCCGTTGCATTCCGCAGGAGCACCGCAGCGAGAAAAGAGGAGGCTGCGTACCCCATGGGCCAGAGCTGCGCCTTAGCCACGAGGCCGAGGAGCCAGAGAGCCGGTGGGGGCAGCGCTGCGGCAATGGCATAGGGGCCCCATCCGCCCATCCATGCGAGGAGCGCTGTGAATGCCGTGTGGTACGCTAGGTCAATCGCTAAGCGGGTTCTACGCCCCGATAACAAGCC
>QMWY01000052.1 GCA_003661865.1 Thermoprotei archaeon | reverse complement strand
TGTCGGGGGTATCGGTGTGTTTGTACGCGGGTCAACAGCGCTCCTCGCTATGTAGTTCACTATCTGTCTGCGCTTCATACTTAGGAGCTCTCTGCGCTGCTCCGCCGTTAGCTGAAGCTCACCACGCTTTAGGATCTCCGCTGCAACCTTCTTAATGTCGTCGGTACCGAATACCTTCCTAAGCTCCTCTGGCGAAGCCTTCAGCCCCCTCCTCACATCCTTGTACACGTAATCGCCGACCAGGACCTCATCTATCGAGATCTTCGCGCCTTCGCGGTACCTATACGCCTCCTGCGGCTTGACTAGGATCTCAAACCTCTTGCCTCCGATTACGAGCCGCGCTATCACATATTCATGCTTCCTGGTCACGTTGTCACCCGTGCCTCCTCAAGTATCTTGCCCAGCTCCTCCGGACCTAGCTTCTTAAACACCTTCTCCTCCGCGCTTATGTACCCAACCTCCACCTTCTCAACGGTTAGAGGCTCTTCAACCGCTGCCCGCAGAGCCCTAAGACCAACAATCATGAGCTCCTTCAAGGGGAGGTCGGGCTTGTAGTACTTCTCTAGGAAACTTGTTGATGCCTGCTCACCTGAGCCTGCAGCTACTGCATGGTACTTGAAGTAGAGCCCGCTGGGCTCCGTTCTGAATAGCTGTACACCCTTCCTATCAATGCCCGCCACTATCAGCGATACTCCAAAGGGCCTTACGCCTCCCTGCTGCGTATACGCCTGCTTGATATCACATATGTTCTTAACCAAGAGCTCGACATCTATTATCTCATCATATATGAGTCTATGCCTCATGGCTATGATCCGTGCATAATCTATCAAGACCCTGCCATCGTGGCCAAGGCCGGAGAATGTGGCGCCTATGTGCGTATCCACTACAAACACCTTTTCAAGGTTAAGCACGTCGTGTAGTGGGGATACTTTCCTACGCTCAGCTATTATGACAGCTCCATGGCTGCTCTTCAGCCCTATCGATGTCCAGCCCCGCCTCACAGCCTCGGCAGCATACTCAACTTGGTAGAGCTTACCATCTGGCGAGAATATCGTTAGCGCTCTATCGTATCCCATTGCAGCTGGTGCGAACGCCACCAAGGTTCACCGCTGTAGTCTTGTCCTAGAAGGCTCTAAAATCTCTTAGCTTAGGGAGGGGGTCAGCGGGTAGTCCTTATCATCACGTTGCCAGCAGCTTTAGCCGGGAGACTCGTCATCCCCCAAGAGTAGTTCTGGTGAGGGCTTACGAAAATTCTATATACTTTCCCGATGGTGTTAGTACTAGGTCGGGTGAATCTGGTGAACACTGCTCGTGACGTGCTCGAAAGTGTTATCCGCAGGACATCGGTGTTCAAGAATAGAGAGGTGCTGTACCCCGAATACGTACCTGAGGAGCTGCCCCATAGGGAGAACCAGTTAAGGCAGCTGGGCGAGATATTCAAGTACATGCTCCTAAACCCAGGGGCTGTAAGCCAGCGTGCTCTACTGGTAGGGGGTATAGGTACGGGGAAGACGGTAACTGCACGGGTCTTCGGACGTGAGATGAGGAGGCTTGCGCGCGAGAGAGGGGTAGACCTTAGGTACGTTCATATAAACTGTCATAGGGATAGAACCCTTTACGAGGTGGTTTGCGAGCTTGCAAGGCAGATCGGCGCTCCTATACCTCTGCGCGGCCTCTCTCCTCGCGAGATAATGCTGGCGCTTCTGAACTACCTAGAAAGGCGGAACATCTACGCTATTGTTACACTCGACGAGTTCGACTACTTCATAGACGTCGCAGGCAACGACGCTGTGTACTTCATAGTTAGGCTTTACGATGAGTACCAAGAGCTTAGGAAGAGGCTTAGCTTCATATTCATAGCTAGGGACATAGCCAGTATCCACAGGCTTGACCCCGCTACCGAGAGCTACATGCTGAAGCACGTTGTCGTATTTGAGAAGTACCGTTCTAACGAGCTATTCGACATACTCGACAGTAGGAGGCGTAGGGCGTTCCACGAAGGTACTGTCGATGACGATGTGCTTAGGTACATAGCCGATGTCGAGGGGGTTGATAGGGGTGGCGAGGGTAACGCTAGGGCGGCGATAGAGGCTCTTCTCTTAGCAGGTGAGGCCGCCGATCATGAAGGGGCGCACAAGGTCACGATAGCCCACGTTCGTAAGGCGCTGAGCCATGTCCAGCCAGATATCGTTAGGATTGCCGAGATCCTGCCCTACCTCCAGCTCCACGAACTACTCGTGCTGAAGGCAGCGGTATCGCTCCTCAAGAGGAGGGGTGAACCCTATGTAAAGATAGGGGAGGTAGAGGAGGAGTACCGTGAGCTGTGCCAGCTCATAGGCGAGGAGCCTCGTAAACATACGCAGGTCTATGAATATGTAAACAACCTCAAGAAGATGGGCGTTATAGAGGCGAGGGTGTCAGGCAAGGGCTTTAGGGGGCGAACAACACTGATATCGATAATAGCGCCCTTAGACGCTCTTGAGAAGCAGATAAACGAGATCATAGATAGGCAGCTCAAGATCAGGTGATTATGTGGACGCTTTATTAACGCTCTTAATGGGTGGGGAAGCGTTTTGGAGATGCTGGAGTGGTCCCTGCTAACCAGACCATGTTTCTGGAAGATCATCAGAGTTCTGGTGAGGGAAAATGAGGTCAATATATCTCACTTACTCCATGCCACAGGACTCAACTACACAGTGCTGAGGAAGTGTTTGAGGGATATGGAGAATGCGGGTATTGTTAAGGTCTACCGGATCGCTAGGCTTCGCGTTGTAGTACTTAACTGGAGGCACTACACGATACCCGCGCTATACGACCTCGTAAAAGCCATAGACGGTAGGCTAAAGGTTAGTGAGAGTGGAAGTGAGGGGGAGGAAGGCTCACTTTTTAGACAGGTATGACAGCAGGTCTCCCCCTCTTCTCTGGCGTCTCTTCTTAGCAGATCTATCCACGCCCTCCCTTACCTTAGCACCTGACGCTGCGGCGGCTCCTACCTCTTTAGCTCCCTCAGCAGCCGTGGCGGCGGCTGCTCGGCTAACCTTTGCCTGCTCCTCCTTAAGCCTTTTAAGCTCCTCTACATACCTCATCACGAGGCTCTTGTTGGGACCTGCTAGGTACTCAACCATCTTCTCGCTTAAACTAAGCCCAAGCACTAGTCGAGCAGCGTACTTCGGGTTGGCTGTAAATATTGTCTTGAGTAATGGTATTACCTCATTCTTTGCCACCGCGGTTGAGATGTGTAGGTGAGACGCCACTATCGAAGCTAGATCGTCCCTTATGGCTCGCGCCTTACGCGTCCGTGCCATTAATAGGAGCTTCTGAGGAAAGTTGTACTTGGTCCACCGGTACTTGTCTCTGGGGTTGTTCTGCGCCGCCATAGCTACGCCGGCTGTCATGAGGTCTATGGCGTAGGCCAGCAGATCCCAGTCGCCGCTCCTTACTATACGCCCGAGGTAGACGTCTGCCTTGCTAAGCGCTTCGTATGCCCGCCACAGGTCCTCGGGATCGCTGTACTGGTGGGGCAGGTTCTCATGGATCCATAGCTTTGCCTGCTCGTAATCCAGCTGAGACTGTGAGAGCGCCATCTTGGCCTGCCAGCCGTACTTTGCCATGAATATGTTTCTCAAGGTTTCGAAGGGGTTGTGCTCTCGGTCCCTAGGTCTCAGCAGAGCCCGTGCGTGCTCTAGGGTGACCCTCCCAAAGCCCTCGGCTAGAGCCTCCAGATCGTTTATGGCGCCGCGTAGATCACCCTCTGCCCGCTCAGCTATGAAGTTCAGGGCGTCATTCTCGCACTCGATCTTCTCGGCAGTACAGATCCTCTTAAGAACCTTTATCACATCCCTCTTGCTGAGCCTCTTAAACTCTATCAGTTCTGATACGTCTCGCAAGGGCCTCAGGTTGGGATTCCAGGGGTCGTTAGCAGTCATGACCACCGGGTTCTCCGCAACTCTTATAAGTCTCAGAAGGGCCTCTAAGCCCCCTGCATCCTCTCTACCCGAGATGCCGTCGACCTCATCAAGCAGTATGATCCTTCCGCGCTTCCTGCCGAAAAGAGTAGAGGCACGGGCGGCGCGCATCGCTATACGCTCTATGTCGCTGGCTCTGCGGAAGTCGCTGGCGTTCATCTCAAGCACGTCGTAACCCAGCTCATTAGCTGCTGCTTCGACAAGGCTAGTCTTTCCGCAGCCAGGAGGACCGTAGAGAAGCGCAGCTCTCTTCCTCACATTGGGCCAGCTCTTGAGCCAGGAAACGAATTTCGACTTGGCGTCGTCCTGGTTTACAACGTCTGCTATGCGCTTGGGCCTGTACTTGATAACCCAGGGGACCCGTCTCTCTTCAGCAGCCATGGTTTACCTAGCCTGCTCTAGAGCTTTAAGTTGTACCTCTTACCGAGGAGCGCGAGCCTCGCTAGTAACGCACTTAGCTGGATCTCGTCGTCTGCGCCTTCAACGACCCTGAACTGCACCTCGCCTATGTAATCAGCTATCAGCACCCTGAGCTCCTCTGGCAGCGGTAGGTCTGCGGAGAAGATCTCCCTATGCATCTGTTTTAGTATGTCTGTACCCGAGAGGCCATAGTTAACCATTAAGTTCCTGAGCTTCTCCCTAGCCTCTATGAATTTGCCCATCAGCGCGAGTCTTATTATCTCCCTAACCTCGCGGGGATGGGCAAGCCCGACAACCTTGTATACGCTACTCACCGTAACCTTGCCTAGGGCGGCGGCGGCCTGCAGTATGTTTATGGCCCTTCTCATATCGCCTCCGCTGATCTCGTAGATGACCTCAAGAGCATCCTCTTCATACTCGCAGTTCTCCTGGGAGCATATCCATTTAAGCCTGGCGATCACATCCTCCTTGCGCAGGGGTGTGAAGCGGAATACTGCGCAGCGGGACTGGATAGGCTCGATGATCTTGCTCGGGTAGTTCGCTATCAGTATGAACCGTGTATTCTCGGCGTACATCTCCATGAGCCTTCTCAGGGCCTGCTGCGCATCGGCAGTCATGTTGTCTGCCTCGTCGAGAAGCACGATCTTGAACGGTATGTGTCCCGGAAGCTTGCTACGGGCGAATTCCTTAACCTTGGTTCTTATAACGGAGATGCCTCTTTCATCACTTGCGTTGAGCTCTAGCACATACTTCCTCCACTCATCACCGTAGAGGTCGTAGGAGAGCGCTAGTGCTGCGGTTGTTTTTCCTGTTCCTGGAGGACCTGCGAATAGGAGGTGCGGCATGTTCCGCTCTTTCACGAACTTCATAAGTCTGCTCACGATCTCCTCCTGGTTCACCATGTCTTTGAGGGATCGTGGTCTGTACTTCTCAGCCCATAAAATCTCTTCAAAAGCTGTTGCCGCGCTACTCATACCCCCATGCCCGTTGTTGATATATGCACCGCTAGCTCTATAAGGTATTCGACAGCTGCAACCCCTCACTTTCGGTGGGGCGGGAGAAGGTTTGTAGACCCAATTTACGCTACAGATCACTAGCCGGGTAGGTAGGGTGTACAACATAGGTGTAGGGCTTCGGCTGCTTGAGCTAGCGTACCTCATGAAGCCCGTAAGTGTTGCTGTTATGAAGAGTGTGGGTAGGGTACCTGTGATTGAAGAAGAGCTCGTTAGGGGTACGGAGGTTAGGCTACCGCTGTGGCTCGCTATAGAACTTGAGAAGGAGGGAGTTGTAGAGATCCGCGAACCAGGTGTTAAGGAGGGTGAGCTTCGTAGGGTTAAGTTCATCCAGATGCAGCAAGGTGAAACGCTCGTTAAGCTAGATGAGTTCTTCTATATCAGAGCTAAGAGGTGGTTGAAGGAGCTTGAGGAGGAGGGTAGGAAGAGGTTTGATGTAGCAGCTCTCACAGTGGTAGAGAAGGCGCGTCGAGATCTTCACGACTTATACCGGGTAAGGCTGAATAAGATAATAATGAGCACCGTCCTGGGCCATCTACAATCGGTTGAGAAGAGCTTGAGTAATGAAGAGAGGCTTCTAGCGAGAGTCCTTGAGCATAGCTTGAAGGAATGGGCGAAATACCTAGGCTTGGAGGTGTGAGGTATGGCCGGCAGCGCCGCTATGGCATCTGAGGAAAGGGGTGTTGGTGGGGCAGAGGAGTACGAGGATATTGTTGAGGCGCTAACAGATTTCTTAAAATACTTCAAGGACCCTGAAAAAGGGAACTACAAGTACCGCGATGCTATTCGCGAGATGATTATCGAGGGGCGGGAGTACATAGTAGTGGACTTCAACGACCTACTGCGGTTCGATGAGAATATAGCAAGCATGGTGCTGAACAGGCCTGACGAGTTCCTCCCCCTATTCTCGGAGGCTATTAGGAAGGTTGTTGAGCTTGAGTACCCGCAGTATGTGGAGAAGCATGAGAGGTTTGTCCCTAGGTTTACGAACGTACCGAATGTGGTTAAGATAAGGGAGCTCCGGAGCAGCCATGTAGGCAAGCTGATCGCGGTTGAAGGCATCATTGTAAGGGCATCACCGCCTAGGCAGCGCTTGGTAAGGGCTACCTTCGTACATGATGCGTGCGGTGCAGAGTTTCAGGTGGAGGTCAAAGGTGAGTACATAGAGAAGCCCACTGTCTGCCCATATTGCGGCAAGGGTGGCAGCTTTAGGCTTGTTGAGGAGAAATCGGTGTATGTAGACTTTCAGAGGCTTGTGATACAAGAGAGGCCGGAAGAGGTTCCTTCGGGTCAGCTACCGCGCTCTATAGAGGCCGATGTAATGGGCTCGCTCGTCGACGTTGCCCGCCCCGGAGATAGGGCAACGATCATAGGCGTCCTAAGGATAAGGACTCCTCAAACCTCGAGAAGGGCGCGCACGATCTTCGATATGTTCATCGATGTGAATAACATAGTTGTTTCACAGAGGATGCTGGAGGAGATCGAGATTTCCGAGGAGGATGAGAGGAAGATAAGGGAGCTCGCTCGAGACCCCTTGATAAGGAGGAGGATAATCGCGTCGATTGCGCCGGCGATCTACGGTCTGTGGGACGTTAAGGAGGCAATAGCGCTCCTCCTCTTTGGTGGAGTGCCCAAGGTCTTGCCCGATGGCACCCGCATACGCGGCGACATACATGTGC
>QMWY01000051.1 GCA_003661865.1 Thermoprotei archaeon | reverse complement strand
CGTCTGTTCGTGTCCCCATTCAAGCGAGTAGAGGTGTAGGAGCGTGGAGCTGCCTAGGGTCCTGGTCATCACCTCCGCGAGCTGCCTTACACCAGCACCCGATACTCCCTGTGGGAGCGGTGGTAGCACTACACGCCAGGTCCACGGCTCTACACCAGCCTCTCGAAACCCGTGTCGAAGCTTCTCGAGAAGCTTGAACGCCTTGGTGGCTATGTGTATGGGGTCCCACACCTCAACATCTATGAACAGCGTGGCGCTGCGGAGGGAGGGCATGGACATGTACCTCCTACACCGATCGTGGTTAGGGAAGGATTTAACTCCTCAACAACGCTTGAAGACCACGTTTAGGGAGCTGAACGAGCTGTAGCCACCCCATGTAGGTGTAGGTGCCTTCAGCGCGTCGTATACGCACCACCCGCTCCTTCTAGCAATAGATGCCAGCTCGTTTAGGGAGTAGAGCCTTATGGTGAAGTGAGCGCAGCCCTCGTAGATCATGTCGCGCCCCCGCCTCCTGTAGAAAGTCTGCTTCACGTGTAGCTTGGCGGTGACGGGGTTGTAGAGGGGCTCCTCAACAACTACGTAGCCCCCGTAATCTACGAACCACCTCATCCGGCCTACGAAGCTGCTTAGAAACGCTATGTAGTCGCGGCTGACGGTATCAGCTATTATCAGGAACCCGTCGTCCTTGGAAACCTCCGCCGCCTGCCTAAGGATGTCCTCATCAGTCTCCTCATCGTAGTACCCTATAACCGTTGACCAGATGAACATCACCACGTCGAAGGGCTGCAGGGTATCTACACAGTTCTTAAGCCTCCTAGCGTCGCACACCCGGAACCTCATCCTCTCCCGCACACCTCTTCTCCTCGCCTTCTGCTCAGCTATGTCTATGTAGTGGGGCGATAGGTCTATGCAGGTCACGCTGAACCCCTTCTCAGCAAGAGGCACGGCTACGCGTCCAGTACCGCACCCCACATCTAGGATCCTGCTGCCAGCGCCCTTACCGTTCTTAGAGAGGTACTCCGCAAGCACCTCAGCTAGCCTAGCACCTCTCGAAACCATCTCCGGCGACTCCATAACTGCTAGGAACAGCTTGCTCTGCTCTACGAAGTACCGGTAGGTCCAGTCCCTCGTCATCGCCTCCTTCCTAGACCTTGGCTACCGAGGGTAAAATACGGTATACCGATCCCGATGGGCTAAACCCCTAGGAGGGGCGCAACTACGAAGAATACCAGGGCTGTGACCCCCATGAGCGCCGCGATGTACTTCAGTGAGGCGGGTGTGTACTCCTTTATGACGCGCCCTATCATGAGTCCCGAGAATATCGAGATCACCTGCGCGGATATGTAGTACATAGCGAACATGAACTCCGTATCTATGCGCTGCGCTATTATGCCCCCGCCCGTCTCCTGTATAGACTCTGCAAGCATTAGCACCACCAGTGATGTCAGCGAGAACGTTATCGACGCGATGACTATTATCACTATGTAGGCTGACAGCGTTGCCCTTCTCTCCCTGACGTACTGCCTGAGCTCCCTAACGTAGCCAACCGCGAAGTCCAAGACCTCGCTACTCCTACCGCCGCTGCTCATCGCTATCGGTATAACCCTCAGGATCCTCCTGACGGAGGCGGGGGATCTGCCAAACACCTTCATAAACGCCCTCTGGGGCTCCATCCCTGTGAGCAGCAGGGTCCTGAACGACATTATCATCGAGCGGAGGGGCTCCTCTATAGAGCCCGCAACGGCGCTTAGCATATCCACCGCCAGCGTCCTGGCTCTTATATACGCCGAGGCGAGGTGCATGAACTTGTACGCCTCCTCGATCAGCCTCATGGTCTCCCGGTACCGCGCCTCTGCGTGGAGGGCTAGGGGTATGAGACAGGCGATCAGGGATAGGGGTATGTCAGCGTAGAACGCGCGTCCGTATACGAAGGGAAAAGGACCTATGAATGCTACGCGTAGCCGCGGCGCTAGGCAGGAGGTTCTGAAGGTCATACCCCATAGGGTGATCGTCAGGTCTAGATGGCTTAGCAGTGCTATAGCTAGGGCTGTTCCCAGCGCCGCGGCTACGGAGTAGATGGTGCTGCGGACCCAGCTCCTCACCCTATCCTCACCTGCGACGCTAGGTAGTCAGCGACCACGAGGGCTGCTACGGTCGTTATGGGGACCAATATGAACGTTATGAATGTGAGTATGGCTCCAAACCCCACGACAGCGGGTACGAGCAGTGTTAGGAGCCCGAAGCTCGATAGCACTATGGGGGTGACCACGGCAACTGCAAGGTACGCCTCGAAGAGTGCTCCTAAACTTATAACTACGTGCTGGGTCTCGGCTCGATACTCCTCTATCATCTGGGTGTACGCGGGCGTTAGGATGCTGCTAAGCGGTATCCCCGTACGTATGCCACCGCTCAGGCTTACGAAGAGCCTCGATAGCATGGGTGAGGGAGTTATGGTAGCAGCCCTTAGCAGAGCTTCGTGGAGGGGCGTACCCGTCGCCACCTTGCCCAAGACGTAGTCCAGCTCCACCGAGAACTCGCGAAGCTCATCGAACCTCCGCAGCTCTTCGAAAGCCTCGGTCAGCCTCATTCCCCCCGCAGCGTACGCGCCTAGGTAGAGGAGGAATGTCGGGAAGAGGGCGCTCAGCTTGGCGCCACGGCTCTTGTAGGCGAAGAGGGGGACGAGTATGAATGCCGTTAGCATAAGCGGCACCAGTACCAGGAATGTGAACACTAGGGCGACGACTAGTGCTAGCAGCGGGTCTCTGCGTGCGTAGAGCGTTAGTGCAAACGATGCTACGAGCCCTGCGGCGCCTCCCGCGATCATGTGCTGGGCTGACTTGTAGCAGTAGTCGAGGAGCGAGCCCGCTAACCCCGAGCCGAGCACCACGTTCTGAAGGTATGGGAAGGTCTTGGTTAGCTTAACCGCTATTAATGAGGAGAACTCGCGTAGCGGTCCGAACCGCACCTATCAGGCACCGGGCTCTGCTATTTCGTACTCGCCCACCTCTATAACCGCCTGCTGGTAAACCTCCTCAGGCGACCTCATGTACCTCCTGACTATCTTGTGGAGCATCGCCTGGTCGAACCTGCGCGTCGCAGCCCACTTCAGCACCGTAGCCCTCCTCCTAAGGTCTTTGAATAGGTCGTCGTAGTCAAGCCTATAGGTCGAGGCTATGTGCCGTAGCAGCGCTATGTCTCTCGGGCGCGTGAGCACCCACCTATCGCTGCCCCTATCCCACACGATCACGTCCTTTATCACGATCTCGTCGCGGAGCGAGTCGTAACCGTGGCTCTCGTGGATCACAACGACCTTCCGCATCCTTCTAGACCCCCTAACTACATGCGTTATGAACACGAATGAGCGGGCGAGGGCAACCATGGATTTGGGCACCCTTAGGGGATTGCTCGTCAGCCTCCTTATCAAAGACTCTATGCTCTCGCCATGAACAGTTGTTATCCCGCCGTGGCCCGTGGCAACAGCTTGGAAGAAGGCGTAGGCCTCCTTAGACCTTATCTCGCCTAGGAGGATCACATCGGGTCTCTGTCGCAGAGCCGACTCGAGGCTCCTCACAAGGGTTATGTTATCAACGCTCTCCTCGCTGCTCTCACGAGTCACCAGGGGGATCCAGTTGGGGTGGTAAGGCAGGTGGATCTCAGGGGTGTCCTCCGCACTGACGATCTTGTACTCGGGAGGGAGGAACATGCTTATCGCGTTAAGGAGCGTGGTCTTCCCCGCTCCCGTGGGGCCGTATATTATCACCCCCTGCTTGTACTCGACAGCCATCCATAGGTAGGCGGCTATCAGCGGGTCTATCGTGCCGAGGTTGATCAGGTCAACGACCGTGAAGGGGTTGACGCGGAACTTCCTTATCGTGAAGCTGTGGCCTAGTCTAGAAACGACGTCTAGCGTTATGTGAACCCGGAACCCCTCAGGCCTCAGAACCCCCTCTACGATAGGCTTGGCCACACTGGGCTCGATCCCCGCCCTGATCGCGAGCTTCCTGACTATGCTCTCGAGCTCCTCAACCGATCTGAACACCTTGTTCGTCTCCAACCAGTCGTAGCGCGCATGGTAGACGTGTATAGGGGCCCCTACGCCGTTGCATGTGATGTCCTCGACGTGCGGGTCCCTTACCATAGGGTCTATCTCTCCGTACCCGAAGAAGTCACGGGCTATGTAGTAGCCTATCCTCCTAGCGGTATCGCGATCTATCCTCAGCCTAAGCCTATCGGCAACCTCCTCAACAACCTCTACAGCCTCGTCCAACCCCTCAACTATGTTCCGCGGTGTAGAGAATTGGCGTAGGTAGTTCACGTCCTCCTCGATAACGCTGCGTATAGCCTGGAGGTACCTCCGCTCCTCGCCGCTCAGAGAGGGCTCGGAGACTATGTAGCGGAGCTTCCCGTTGGGGTCCTCCACGATCGTTACCAGTACGAAGGGTACAAGTATGTTGTACCTCTCAACTATCCGCGTATACTGCACGCCCTGAAGCTCCTCACGGGGCCCTAGTTCCCTCCTAGGTGCAGACGGGGCTTGATGCTCAGCGCTACGCCTAGCGTGGAAGACGCGCCTCAGCCTCTCTAAGAGGGAGCTGCTGGCCATCCTCCCACTCCTCCAGAAACACCCTTCGCCTACAAGGCTATAGCCTGTTCAGCATCGCTGGGCTAGGGCACCGAGAACTGGTACAGGGCTTCGATACCGTGCTCGGTAACCGCCTTGACTATGTATGCCCGGCCGCCCTTGAGGGGGGCTGATAGGGTCAGCGTGATCTCGGCCACCTCGCGTGGCGCTACGGCTACGCTTAGTGTGGTGTCTGAGTACACTACGTTCCCTGTGTAGGCGTCCTCTATGTACACCGCCGTTATGGTGACGTTGACGTCGCCTATGTTGCGCACGTACACCACCATGCGCGGGCTCGAGTACTTAACGCCCTCGATCTTGATCCTCTCGGCCACTATGGGGGTCCCAACGGCTGTTGAGGAGACGAACGCGTGTACCCATACCCATATCAGCACGCCCGCCGCAACCGCGATCATTATGAGCAGCAGCGATGCTACGATAGGTGATATTGCGCGGCGCGCCGCCCTCTTCATAGGGGTGCCCTCACGATCTAGCGCGTGGGCAAAGTATATGAATTTCACTTACGCCCGGGTTTCAGCTGGGGCTGCGGCGGTTGCTATGGCTATGCCTCGACACCCAAGGGCTGGAGGAGCTGCTTGAGAGGCTGCTATGCCGGGAGAGGAGACTCATCGTGTGCGTGGGGACGGAGCTTCGCGAGGATGATAGAGCTGGGCTGGAGGTGTGTAGAGAGCTGGCGCGCAGAGGCCACGAGGTTCTTGAGTGTGTCTACGGGCCTGAGAACTGCACACATGTCCTAGTGTCTAGGAGACCCGGCAGGATACTTATCATCGACGCCGTGTACATGGAGGAGGCACAGCCCGGCGACATAGTGTTCGTACCTGCGGCAGGGGTCGCGAGCCCTGTGCTCGTCACCACCCACAGCATCCCCCTCGAAACTACGCTGCAGTACCTGAGGAGCGAGGGGGCTATTGAGGATGCAGCGGTGCTGGGGATCCGCGCCGAGAGGCTTGGGCTTGGTGAAGAGATGAGCGAGGTGGTTGCCCGGGCTGTTAAGCGCCTAGCAGAGGTCATCTCATCTGTTCTGAGTGGCTGCCCCACTGCTCAGAGATGAGGTGCATCTCTTCATCGGGTGGCGCCCTCAGCTGCCGTGAGACTCTTCATCGCGGCCCGCGCTATACGGGGTGCGTTGCATAGGGGGTGTGTAGCCACCTAAGCGCGTAGAGCATGATCACGAGCATTGCCACGGCTAGGGCTGCTGCGATCCCCGCCAGGGCTACTAGGGACCAAGGCGTGTTGCTCGTGCCGAAGCATATGGGTATGAAGAAGAGGACTATGCAGAAGGCTCCCTCGGTAGATGGAGGGGCTTTGATGCCGTGTGCGAGCAGAGGTGCTAGGGCAAGCCCTAGTGCCGAGAGAATGATCAGTGCCATACCCGCGGCAACCATGTATAGACCCAGACGCGTCAGCTCCATATAGGCGACCACCTCGGAAGCCAGTTAAGTATTAGGAAAAGTAAGAAGAGTACAACTGTCAGCACCAGAGCCAGTATGAGCATTCCCCGCGTAACGCTGCTACCCGTGCCGAAGACTATGGGTATCGGACCTATGAACACAACCCCTCCACCCACAGCCCTAGCCCCGCCCCTCACCACCCCTCCTATGAACATTAGCAGCACGCCTACGAATACCAGGGCGAACCCCGTGAGGAGTATGGTGAGCAGCAGCTCAGCAGCGTCCATCGCTCTTCACCTTATCAGGCGGTCAGGACACATCACGGTTCTCAGCCTAGGACGCCGTCATCACCAGTGCTTACTACCGCTCCACCCCTCAAATTCTTTATATGCCTCTAGAAGCGCCTCGGCATCCTCGATGAAGGAGTCCCGTACGACGGGCCTAGCCCTCCTAGCCCTATCCACCTCGCTGAGGTCGATCTCCACAACTCTCACCTCCTCCCGCCTAAGAGCTAGCTGCGCCACTACGGAGCCCAGGGGCGCCACTAGGCGGGAGCCGCCGGCAAACCCTAGACCCTCGTAGATCCCTACGGTGTTTACCCACACCACGAATGAGGTGTTCTCAACAGCCCTAGCCACGCTCAGAGCATGGAATAGGGGGAGGGAGGAGTCGGGCGAGGCCGAGATCGTTACCAAGATCCTCGCCCCTAGGAGCGTGTACGCCTTGTATATCTCGGGGAAGAACATGTCGTAGCAGATCGCTGGCCCTACGCCCACACCCCTTATCGTCCAGAGCCTCAGCCTGCCTCGGTGGGGCCTGAACCACCTAGCCTCATCAAACACCGAGAATGTGGGTAGGTGCCTCTTGTAGTAGACCTCTACGCGGTCACCATCGACAGCGATCATGGCGTTGTAGATGAACCCCCTATCGCTCCTGACTGGCGCCCCGAAGATCACTGCGGTTCCAGTCTCCTGCGAAACCCTTTTTATAAAGCCCGTCTCGGGCGAGTGGTACGGGTCTATGGCGAGCCTGTAGAGCAGGTCTTTCGCCATGTATCCGGTG
>QMWY01000050.1 GCA_003661865.1 Thermoprotei archaeon | reverse complement strand
GTTGTGATCCCCTCCGGCGAGGGCGAGATAATGCTGGGCGGTAGCGATAGGGCCGGGCTGGAGGATGTTGCGGAGCTGCTCAGGAGCTCGGGGCTCAGGGCAAGGGTTGTGGAGAACGTTGAGGGATGGCGCTGGCTCAAGACCCTTATCAACGCCGGGATCAACCCCTTAACAGCCCTCCTCCGGGTGCGGAACGGGGAGCTGCTGAAGCACCCTGAGCTTCTGGCCGTAGCCCGCACGGCTGTTGAGGAGGGTGCTGAGGTCGCTAGGAGGCTGGGGGTAGAGCTTCCGCGAGACCCCGTAGAGGCGCTGATCGAGGTCCTCAGGGCCACCAGCGGCAACAAGTCATCGATGCTCCAGGACCTCGAGGCCTGCCGCGAGACGGAGATCGACTACATCAACGGCTTCATAGCCTCCAAGGCGCGGGAGCTAGGTTTAGAAGCCCCGGTTAACGAGGTTCTAACAGCGCTTGTGAAGGTGGCGAGTCGTGTCTGCTCCCCGTAGGGTGACACCACGGGACTTCGTGAAGAAGAAGCAGCGCGGTGAGCGCATAGTCATGATCACCGCGTACAGCTACCCCCAGGCGAGGATAGTCGATGCGGCTGGGGTCGACGGGATCCTCGTGGGGGACTCGGTCGCAATGGTGGAGCTGGGGCTGCCCGCGACGATATACGTCTCGATGAAGGAGATGCTGCACCACGTAAGGGCTGTTGCCCGTGCAAGGCCCCGCGCACTCGTAGTCGGGGACATGCCGTTCATGAGCTACGAGAGGTCGCGCAGCGAGGCCCTTAGGAACGCCGCCGCCTTCATACGCGCGGGGGCCGACGCCGTTAAGCTCGAGGGTGGTGCGGAGGTGGCCGATAGGGTCGAAGCGCTTGTCAAGGCAGGGATACCCGTGATGGGCCACGTGGGGCTGACCCCCCAGCGCTTCCTCACGATCGGGGGGTACAGGCTCATGGGTAAGAAGGCGGAGCAGGCCGCTAAGCTCCTAGAGGATGCCAAGGCCCGTGAGGACGCCGGGGCCTTCGCGGTTGTTATAGAGAACACGGTTGCCGAGGTCGCTGCGGAGATCACTAAGAGGCTCAGGATACCGACGATCTGCATAGGCAGCGGGCCCTGGTGCGACGGCCAGATAATAGTGCTCCACGACATAGTGGGGCTGACCGAGGAGCCCCCCTACTTCACCCGGAGGTACGCAGATGTCGCCTCGGTTATGCGCCGCGCAGTCGAGAGCTATGTAGAGGATGTGAGGAGCGGCAGGTTCCCCGGCGAGGGGATGTATAGGAGGATGAAGCCCGAGGAGCTAGAAGCCTTCAGGAAGCTGCTTAGGGAACTCGATCGTTAACCCCCTCCTAAACCACCCCTCTATATTCCTCCATATCTCCATGAGGGCCTCGCGTAGAACCTCCTCGTTGTTGTACCTCTTAAGGATCCCCAGCAGCTCCTCCTCGCTGCGCCCCTTAAGCTCCCGCGCCTTCTCAACGAGTAGGGGCATGGCCCTGACTATGTTGTCGACTATGGTTATGTTCGCAGCCCTCGCCGTTCTAGAGAGGGGGTTTAGGTCTATAGCGATCACCGTCTTGCCCATCCTCCTCAGCGCCTCGGTCCTATCCCCATCCTCTAGTGGCACCAACACCACATCCGCCACGTAGATCCCCCGCGGGCTAACCCTTCTACGCTCGCTAAACAGCTCAGGGATCATCGCTGATGCATCCTCCCCAACACCTAGAACCTCCTTCGCCCCCGCCCGCCTCAGAACCTCCGCTATAGCCTCCTCCCTCTCCCTACTTCTATAGAACAGGTTCACCTCTATCCTAGCCCCGGTAGCCTCGGCGAGCTCAACCACCTCACGTGCAACCAGCGCAGCTGTGTTTCCATTGACCGATATCACGGGGTGCCTAGCTGTTAGGAGCGCTGCCGCAGCAGCCTCTATAGCCTTCTTCGCAGCCTCAGTAGTCCTCTCACCGATCAGGTAGTCGAAGCACTCCCCCCTACCGTGGGCTATGAGCCCCTGAGGAACGACTATCCCTCTCTTGAAAGCCTCTACAAGCTTTTCGCGCTGGAGCAGGGAGTGGTAGCGTGGGTGCTGAGGGGGTATTATCAAGAATAGCTACACCCTAACCAGGGCTTCAGCTAGGAAAACCCGCGCTACGACACCTTTATTATCAGCGCCCTCGGCACGCCATCTATTATTATCGCCTTCACACTCGCCTCTATATCGGTACCTCCAAGAACCTCGATCTCCTTCCTGATCGCCTGGAGCTGAGTGATCTTAGTGTTGAGCGCCTCGACGAGCTGCTCTAGCAGGCCCAGCTCAACCTCAGCAGAGGGGTTTATCGCTACCTTGAGCCCACGCAGATCTACTACGGGTGGTGATGGCTGTGCACCCGAAGCGCCGGTCAGCTTCGATAGCAGTTCGCGCAGCTTCTTATCCTGCTCAGCCTTTGCCCTGACATCCTCTAGGACCCTCAGCAGCTCACCTAGGGATCGCCTCAGCTCCGCGAGCTCGCCATCCACGAACTTTATGAAGTCGGATAGCGAGGAGAACTCCCGCATCTCAGTACTCATGCGTATAGCACCGTATAGTATTGTCACCAGCCTCCGTAAATAAAAGTTTAATTAATGTTTATCGAGTGCGCAGGCTCTAGATAACCTCCTCCTCAGGCGATATCAGCTCCATGAGCCTTGAGCGGTACCTGTAGATCACGCCCAGAACCGTTGCAAGCACCGCAACACCCACTATTATGGGCAGGTACCTCATGATTATGGTGAGTACCCGCGGCTTCAGAACAACGGTTGCTCCTGCAGACCCTGGCTTAACAACCACGTTTATGCAGCTGGGGTAGTACCCCGGCATATCGACGCATATCTTAAACATGCCGTACGGCAGCATAAGCGAAGCCTCCCCATCAACAGTAACGGTGCTGCTCGTGAACGGGACGTCCAGCCCCCTCGCCACAACTGTTGCTCCGCTGAGCTTGTCGCCCATGTCGCTGAGCACAGTGATCCTCATGGGCAGCAGGTTCCTGACCAGCGTGGCATTTACGGTCGTATCCTCTAGAAGCTCGAGCCTTGTGGTGAAGTCGCGGTATATCCTATTAACGCTCCTCAGGACGAGCGTGGCCCTACCCACCGGGACGTAGCTGCTGAAGAACCCGTTGGCGAGCTCACCCACCTTACTACCGTTAAACACAACCTCCACAACCCCTATAGGGCTCCTCTTAGTCAGGGAGTCAACAGCCCTTATGCTAAGCCTGACGTAGTTCCTCGATAGGAGCACCTTAAGAGATGTGCTCCTAACGACGTTTACCCGGAGCTCCTTAGAGCTGTAGAGCGGTATCCTCTCCTTACCAAACTCGGGGCGCGGCACAATTTTGATCGTGTGGAGCCCCTTGAAGACATCTATGCGCACGCTACTGCTGTTCGCAGGTATCGTAGCCGCGAGCACCCCGTCAACAACCACGTCCACGGGTACGAGAGGTGGGCCACCCGTACGCTCATCAACCACGACTAGGGTAAGCGCTAGTCTGCGCTGAGGCACCTCTAGGGTGAGCCGGGTACTGCCCGTTACGTTAAACTCCCTGCTCACACCTACATACCTGGGCTCCTCGCCCTTGGGAGCCATGGGCTCTATAGACACCCTTAGAACACCCTTCTCCCTAAGGGTCAGCACCACAGCACGGGTACCTGGGGGAAAGCTCCTGTTCATAACCAGGGCGCCGCTAGGTGAGTACGCAATGAACCTAAAGCCTTCGCGAAGGGCGCTCTTCGTTAGGGAGTCGAGGATCTCCACCGTCACGGTGTAGTTGAGCCTCGCAAGCCTTACCGTGGCATTCCTCACCTGCGGAACCGCTATGTTTACCGCCGCCGGGGCGTAGAGAGGCTCCTCTCCCTTCGGGGGCATGGGCTTCACAGCAATGCTGTAGTTCCCGGGCATGAGGCTCAGCTCCACCTCTCCACGCCCAGGTGCTACATAGATGCTCTTGTTGTCTATGAACAGCTTAACACCCTCCTCTATACTCCCGTTGGTGTAGCTGTCTACGAGCCTCAGAACAACCTTCACGGGCCTGTAGCTCGTGCGCACCTCGATCCTCGATACGCCGCGGCGAATGCTTATGACCTTCGTCACCCCCGCTATGTACTCCCTATGGGTCTCGACGCGGAGCACGTAGGTCCCGGGTTTCATGTACCTGATCCTGAGCCTCCCCTGGGGATCGGTGAAGCCGTGGACCACCACGTGCTTGAGGTCGGGGGTCAGTACCGTTACCTCCGCACCCGGCAGGGGCTCTCCACGGGGGTCCAGAACCACCACCTCTACAGGGATGAGCACGTAGTCATCCGGGTTTATCGGGTCGTGTTCATGGGCTGCCGTGCCCATCCCGAGGCATATGTAGCTCACGCTCGAAGCGCTCATAACGACTATCTCCAGGTCTCTAGAGGACGATACCGATGCCCCCGACCCCGTGGTGAAGTAGAGCACGGTGTCTATGCGCATCAGGGGCTTCATAAGGGTCCCGTTGACCAGCAGTACCTGCGCATCGCCGCTGGAGTCCATAACCACGACTCCTTCCATGGACTCGTCGCCCGCCACAGTATCCGAGACAGCTAAACCCGTTACCGAGGAGGGCATGCGGTAGCCCCACAGCAGCTTGTACCTCTCGAGCTCATCGATGTAGTAGAAGATGTAGACCACCCCCTCCGAGGTCCCCACAGCTACGACCCTGCCATCACTCGAGTACCCAATGCTGGTTACGGAGCCGCGGATCGGGTACCACGTGCTGCTGTTGTCGACAACGCTGAAGTTCCTATCTAGGTACAGGAACCGCAGGGCGTAGCCCGGGGGAAGGTCGGCGAAGAAGCCCCCTATGACGAGGAGGTACCTGAAGCTCTTCGCTATGCCCAGTCCTAGGAAGGAATAGATGTCTATGGAGGGCTTGGTCGTGTTCACGCCTATCCTCTCGAGCCTCCGCGGGGTATCGTTCCTAACGTCGAGTACGTCTATGAGCATCGGGAGCCTGTAGGTGGGGCATGCCGATATGTACTGGGAGGACACGTTTAGGGGCTCGGGCAGCACGTAGCTAGCGCCGGGCTCGATGAACGTTAGGTTTGTGAACCTCCAGCTGTAGCAAGTCCCGTTGACGTTTGCGTACACCGTCATGTTTATGACGGGTGCTGTGGTTCTGAGCACCACGGTGCCGTTGGCGTCGCTAACCCCCTGGGTGGTGAATATCTTGAGGTTCTCCACATAGGCGTAAACGACCGCTGATGGGATGGGCTGTCCAGTGCTGCCGTTTATCACCACCGCCCTGATCTCCACGTTGCCCACGGGGGTGAACGATACCGCGAGCACGGGTTCCTGAACCACGTAGCCCCTCCGGAGCTCCCTTAGCATCTCTGCATCGCTGACTATGTAGCCGGGTACGGGGTTGGTAACAGCGGAGCCTATGAAGCTCCCGATCTCGGCCCAGCCACCGCGAGTCAGTGTGAACACCCTCACCACGGGGGGTGTAGATGCGAAGAGAGCCACCGCCTTACCGCCGCCAACCCACACCTTCCTAACGGGTATAGCATCCCCGTGGACGTAGGTGAAGATCGGTTGGAAGCTGCTCACGTTGACAACTAGGACCTCCCCCCTATCGCTCCCCAGTGCTAGGAGCGATGAACCCGGCTCCTTATCCAGGGACGCCGACACGACCGCACCGAAGAGGGGGTAGGTGTGGAACTCGAACTCGAGGTTCCTGAAGCTCCTTAGGCTCGCTACGAAGGTCCCATTGCGCGCGGTGACCAGGATTAGCTGCCCCCGATCAGTATCTACGGAAGAGAACACCACCCCCGCTATTGGCACAGGGGCTATCACGGGCTTGCCAAACACCTCAAGGTCCTCCAGGCTCGTGGCCTTAGCCACGGGTACTAGCCATAGGGGCTGTGCTAGGGATGCGGCTAGCAGAGCCACGATCAGCAGCGGGACGATGCGCCGCATACCCCACCACTCTTGGGGGTGATGAACTCAACACGTCTAGAATGTGGAAAGATATAAGTATTTTTCCCTCGAAGCAAAGAAGGAACTGTATTGAGGAAGTCCCCAGGGATGTAGGGTATGCTCGGGTTTTTCAAGCGCGGCAAGAAGCGCGAGGAGCCCCGGGAGAGCGAGGCCGATATATACCGCGAGATCGTGAGTGAGGCGGCCAAGGCGTACAGGGCTGTTAAGAGGGGGTTCAGGCCCCCTCCAGGGTTCCGAGAGGTTGAGAGCTACCACCTCTACGAGCCCTGGGCCCGTGCGAGGATCCTTCAGAACCCCGAGACCGGGGAGACCCTGTACTGGATCGACGAGATACCGATGAGCGCTATGGAGCGCAACATATACTCTAGGATCATGGACATCCTGTACTGGGAGCTCAGGCCCCCGCCCATGGGCGTCGACCCCACTGAGTACTTCAGGAGGGAGGCGAGGAGGATAGTCATAAGGTACAGGCTCAGGCTCGGCAGAACCCCCGGGGTCTCCTGGGCCAAGATCCTCTACTACGTCGAGCGCGACACCATAGGGTTCGGACCCATAGACCCGCTGATGAGGGATCCGAACATAGAGGACATCTCGTGCGATGGGGTCGGTAGGAGGATCTACGTGTGGCACCGGCGCTACGAGTACATACCCACGAACCTCGTGTTCAACAGCGAGGAGGAGCTCGATGCCCTCATAGTGAAGCTTGTGCACATGGCCGGCAAGCACGTCTCGGTCGCCTTCCCAATAGTTGACGCGATACTCCCCGGAGGTCATAGGCTCGCAGTAACCTACAGGAAGGAGGTCTCGACATCGGGCTCCACATTCACGATCAGGAAGTTCAGGGAGGACCCGATAACGATCGTGGATATGATCAGGTGGGGCACCGTATCGCCCGAGGTAGCGGCCTACCTATGGATGCTCATAGAGCACAAGATGACGGGGCTCGTGATAGGAGTTACGGGAGCGGGCAAGACCTCCACGCTCAACGCCCTAGCAACGCTTCTAAGACCTACGCTCAAGGTCGTGACGATAGAGGACACCCCCGAGCTCAGGCTACCCCTAGAGAACTGGGTCCAGCTTGTCTCTAGGCCTAGCTACGGGATAGGGATCGAGAAGATCGGTGAGGTGACCCTCTACGACCTGATCAAGGTGTCTCTGAGGTACAGGCCCGACATCATAATAGTTGGCGAGGTGCGCGGGGAGGAGGCCTACGTCCTGTTCCAGG
>QMWY01000049.1 GCA_003661865.1 Thermoprotei archaeon | reverse complement strand
TAGCTAAGGCAGGGCTGTTCCTAGAGGTCCTGAAGAGGCTTAGGCCCGCTGCTGAGGAGGAGGGCAGGCTTGTAGCCCAGCTCCTCGAGGCTGAGGGTATCGGACCAGGGGCTACGATCCTTGATGTGGGCTGCGGGGATGGGAGGCTAGGCCTAGCCCTTGCTGCTCGCGGCTACAGGGTTGTTGGTATAGACGTATCGTCACTGCTGATCGAGGAGGCTAGGAGGAGGGCACGTGAGCAGGGGGTGGAGGCGGAGTTCGTTGCCGGCGATGCGCGTAGGGTTGATGAGGTCCTCGGGGGGAGGAGGTTTGACGCGATCATCTTCTACTGGGGCAGTGTCATCGGCTACTACAGCGACAGCGCTGACGAGGATGTGCTCAGGAGATGCCGCTCAGTCGCCTCTCCCGGGGCACGGCTCCTCATACTCCGACACCCTAACAAGCTCGGCCTCCAGCTCATGGCATCGATCCACGGCTATAGGGGCTTCTACGACGTCCTAGACCTAGAGGACCTAGTGGTTGTTCAGAGGTACGTGCTGGAGCCGGGGAGCAGCTACATGGACTCCGCATGGCATGTGTACAGGAGGAGGGGGCAGGACCTAGAGCACCTAGGGGAGCTCAGGAGTTGTATGAGGCTCTACACCCCCGATGAGCTCGCCCTGCTAGCGGGTAGAGCGGGGTGGAGGCTTAGGAGGGTCTTCCCGCGATTATCAGACCCGGGCTCCGCCACAGCCCTAGGAGCATCGCCCACGATGAACCTTGTGTTCGAGGCATCAGTAGATGGGGTGGGGATGCGTGGGGAAGAGGTTCAGGATCGTAGATGACAAGGGGAACCTCCTCATCCCCCCATCGCTGCTCTACACACTGCTCAAGCACGGTGCTAGACTGGAGGGCCCGTTCATAGTTGTGGAGAAGCTGCCGGGTGCTATGGAGGAGGTGCCCACGGTCAGGTTCTGCCCCTCAACAGAGATAAGGCCCATAGACACCGATGACCCCGTGCTTAGATCCGTGTGCTACGACCTCTACCGCTACTTCGAGGATAGGTGCGCGGCATGCGCGGTTAAGGTGTATAGCGTGCTTGGCAGTACCTGGCTCTACAGCGAGGACGTGGTTACTAAGCTCCTAGACGTGGCCAGGAAGTACGGGCTTCCGGTCGAGTGGAGCCGTGGAAACATAGTGTTCACGACGTGTCCTGAGGACTACTCCGAGGCGTATAGGAGGCTGAGGCCTGGGGACTACGTCAAGGGGCTTGAACTCCTCAGGAGGGCCTGCCTCGAGATAGGGAGAATTGTTGAGGAGTAGGCATGGGTTGCGCTAGGGAAAAACAGTGGGTGTTTTAGCTGCCTGAGTATATCTTCAGGAACTCGAGCACGAGCCTTATGCCGAAGCCCGTAGCCCCCTTGGGGTAGTAGGGCTTCTTGGGCCCATCCTCCTTGACCCATGCGACCCCCGCTATGTCTAGGTGTGCCCAGGGTGTACCCTCAACGAAGTTCTCGAGGAACGCAGCAGCTACACCAGCCCCAGCCGACCTCACCACCCCGACGTTCCTTATATCGGCGACATCCGACTTTATCAGGTCGTGGTACTCCTTCACTAGGGGCATCCTCCATACGCGCTCACCCGTTTTCTTAGCCGCCTTCTCCATAGCCTTCGCCACGTCGTCGCTATTTGTGTAGAGCCCCGCCATGACACTCCCGAGCGCCACTACTATGGCTCCCGTAAGCGTGGCTAGGTCTACGAGAACCCGGGGTCTGTACTCCTGGGCTAGGTAGGCGAGGGCATCGGCCATTATGAGCCTGCCCTCGGCGTCTGTATGCCCGACCTCAACGGTCTTGCCGTTGAACATCCTTATCACATCACCGGGCTTATAGGCGGAGCCCGATGGGAGGTTCTCCACCAGGGGGAGGGCGGCGACAAGGTTCATCTTCAGGCCTAGGCGGGCAGCCGCATACACTATTCCCACGGCGTACGCCGCGCCAGACTTGTCGAACTTCATGTTCCTCATAGACTCAGCGGTCTTGATCCCCAGGCCCCCTGCATCGAAGCACACGCCCTTGCCGACGATCCCGTACCACGGACTTCCCTCTTCACCACCCCGGTACTCGAGCACGACTAGGCGTGGGGGCACGGCGGAGCCCTTGCCAACGCTTATGATACCGTACATACCCATCTTTTCTAGTTCCTCCCTATGGAACACCTTCACGTCTACGGGGAGTTGTGAGAATACCTTCCTGACCTCCTCTTCGAAGCGTGCAGGATTCATCTTTGATGCGGGGGCATTAGCAAGATCTCTAGCGATCCTATAGGCTTGTGCTACGACCTCAACTTCCCTTAAAGTCTCATCGCCTCCTGGCGTCAGAGCAGTTGATACGAACACAAGTTCCTCAACCTCACGTTCTTTCATATCGCCGCTCTTCTCGCTGTACACGTAGTTGGCCAGCATAGCCCCTTCAGCAACTGCTCTTAGCTGATCAACAGGATCGATGTCCAGTCCTCTTGGGAGCGCTACAGCGACCTTCCTAAGCTTTAGCTCCTTCGCTCTCTGAACCGCTACGCCCCCAAATACACGAAGCTTTTCTAAATCGACGTCATCCTTTCTACCTAGACCTACGAGGAGTATTCTAGGAGAAGCTATTCCTGAAGGGTAGAGTAAAAGGGATTCACCTTCCTCACCCTTGAAATCCCCTACGCTAACTACACGTGTTAGCAGACCTCCTAGAGCCTCATCAAGCTCCTTGAATAGTTTCGATGGCTGAGTGTCCTTGAATAGAGGAAGGGCTAACATATCGCTGGAGACCTTTGAGAGTCTAGCTGCTAAGAGCTTAGCCATTATCCACCAGCCTCGCGGAGTAGATGCGGGCATAAACTAAATAAGGTGTTGCACCATCAATGGATCCCTGCTACATTAGGTTTAAACATCTGCCACGGCAGAGCTTTCTGGAACAGCGGTGCCTGCTCTTGGGCGACGAAAGATTCCTGGTTATGAATCCCGTACTCTTCGTGAAGGAGTACCTTGAGAGAATAGTTAACGAAGGCGGAGATAACAACTTCGTAATATTCGAGGTTAAGGTAGGTGAGGAAATTGTTGGGAGATTAATTAAGAGACGTAAGGACATTAGGAAATTCATACAGTTCGCAGGTGAGAAAGGAGCTAGTAAGGTGCTGTTCGATGCACCTATAGAGCAGTTCTCAGAAGATGAGCTTAGAAGGCTCAGAGAGCTTGTATCCATGTGGCCTGACTTCGAGCAAGTAGAGCTTGCAGATGATTCTATAAGTGGTTATATAAGCATTGAATCTGGTGCTAGGCTAGCAGCAGAGGTCTTCAGAAGAGTTCTAGGAGTTTCAGAACCAATGGATATTGAAGTAACGCTAAATCTAGAATAGCACCAGTAGAGCTAAGGGTCATCCACGGGCGAATCATCACATCCTCAGCCGAGGATACTCATATCATCCCCAGCTATATGATCTAAACAGGTTTTTGAGTCGAACCCTGTGATGAGCTGGCTAGGCCCCGACTCCGCCTCAGGGATGGGGAGGCGTGGAAGTGCTGAGGAGCCTATGCCCAACCGGCACAAGACGCTCCTACATCCAGAGGAGTGTTGTGATCATCCCTAGCACTGTGTAGAATAGCGTTGCTATGTGTACTGCTTTAACAAGCTCAGGCTCTGTCAGTGGGTTTGGAAGCACTGCTACGTGCACCAGCGTGATGGGGGCGCCACGACTAGTGTTGGGGTACATAACCCCGTTTCTAACGATTACGGGCCTCTGCGGTATGTAGTCTCTCTTCACGAGGCGCTTCATGGAGGCCATGAAGTAGAAGCCGCTCATGATGAAAGGTATCCATGCGGTTACGAAGAAGTACTCGAGCTTGGATACGATGGCAACTGCTGCAGCGATGCTTCCTATGAGGAACGAACCCGTGTTCCCGTTGAACACCTTGGCGGGGTACCTGTTGAATACGTAGAACGTGGCCAGCCCAGCTAGTGCGACAGCTGTGAAGAGCACAGCATGAGGGGGAGACCCCCGCAGCAGCTCCAGCACTAGGGCTCCTAATAGCATAATAGATGCTGAGCCCACGAGGAGCCCGTTGTGGGTGTCTACCATGTTGGCCGAGTTTGCCGCTCCTGTCATCCCCAGGAGTGCTATGAAGGGGTACACAATTGTCATCCTGAACACCCCTGTCAGTGGCAGGGCTAGGTACGGCTCGTAGACCCTGAGCAGCAGCAGGGGGATCGCTGGAAGGGCCCCGAGGATAACCTTCCACGGAACGTCTAGGTCTACGAGATCGTCGAGGAGCCCCACAGCTGCACCTAGGAGCACCGAGAGCTCTAGGGCTAGAACCACCCGGGGCTCTACACCAGCCCATACTGAGGCTGCTAGGAACCCAAGGGCTATTGAGAGGGCGTAGGCAGGCCCACCGATACAGGGGACCTCGGCGCGGTAGGGCTTGTGGACATCCCTGCATAGACGCCCAGTGCACCGCTCGTACTCGATTAGCAGCAGGGTTAGCGCGGCTGTGAGGAGCGCCGTGAAGATAGCCGAGCCGATGAGACTCAACATGAGCGGAAGCGGCAAGCCATGCACACCCCTACCTCCTAGCCACGGCTGCTAGGCTAAGGATCCATAGGGCCGCTAAGGCTGCGACGACCCCTGTGAAAACGGCTAGCGGAACCCCCTGCTGAACACCTGAGGCTTCGGTGACCACAACCCTCTGCGTAACCGTTACGGTCCTAACCAAGGTCTCGGTATGCGTCTCTCGCACCGTTTGCACCACGGTGATGGTTACGCCGTGAGTAACAGTAGCAGCCCCCTGCGTCGCTGGGGTAGCGGTGCCGGGCTTTGCCGATGGGGGCGGGGCTCCCCCGGTGATGAGCATCGAGTAGAGCGATGCTAGGAAGGAGGCCTCTTCGTAGAGGTACAGAGCTGTGGATACGTCACCCCTCTCCATGTACTCATCGCCGAGCTTTATGTAGAGGTAGTTCGCCGCTACGAAAGCGCCCTGCGAGGCTATCCTCTTCAGCAGGGCAAGCGCGTTGCCCCGAAGCGCGCGGGCCGCCGCACCCTTCTCGATAGTGAACATGTCGTGCATGGATAGCGATGAGTATATGAGCGCGCGTAGGGCATAGGCGAGCCTCTCAACAGTGTTCCGAGCCTCCACAGCCTTCCCCAACATCTCCTCAGCAAGCGCTATGTACCCGCTCCCCTTACCCACCTCCCCACTAAGCACCTTGGCATAGCTGACCTCCGTCGACGCGGCGTCCAGGAGAAGCTTGGAGACGTCCTCTATACCCCTCATAGATACCGCAGGGGCCCTAACCCCTAGATCTAGAAGCTCGAGCCACCCCTCTATGGAGTAGGCACGGGCGTAGAGCACGGCGGCCCGGTACAGGCATGTGGATGGGGAGTAGCTGCACGCACCACTCCTCAACGCGTTCAGGAGCTCGCTAAGGGAGGACTCCGCCTCGGCAACCCTGCTCCACACGTTTAGCATAACGCTAAGCCTGTAGATGTTGTTGGGCTCTGCGCCCCTCAGCTCCTCACGGTAGCGCTTAAGCATCCCCTGGACCCTAGCCGTGACGTTGCCCACCACATC
The DNA here is from genome assembly GCA_003661865.1 of Thermoprotei archaeon. Taxonomy (GTDB): domain Archaea; phylum Thermoproteota; class Thermoprotei_A; order Sulfolobales; family Ignisphaeraceae; genus QMWT01. The sequence continues at coordinate 1,787 of QMWY01000049.1, read as the reverse complement.
GAGCACCCCCTCTCTATAAGCCTCGGCAACAAGCCTGAGGTAAGTGGCGTTTATCAGGGCCCGGTAGGCGTACGTAGCAGCTATGTAGGGGTCGGACACCTCCTCGACACGCCTCAGCAGTTCCACCGAGGAGTTGTAGAAGGGCTCGAGAGCCCTGACGACCCTTGGCGGAAGGCTCCTCCGGTAATCCTCGAACACCTTGAGGTTCTTGGAGCATTCCATAGATAACTGGGAGGCCCAGCCCTCCATAGCCCTCCGCTGCTCAGCGGGGATCAGCCTGTCTAGGCTAGCGTTACCTGGAGTAGGAGGTGCGATCCCTGCGAAGTAGCGGAGGGCGTCATATATCGAGGATACCTCGCGCACCTCAACACCCAGCTCCTCCCCGTACCTGCTTAGGTTCACGTAGACAACCCTGCTCCTCTCGATCACCATGGGCCCTACCTGCCTACGCTCAACAACAACCCTCGGGTACATCAGCTGGCCCGCGGGTATGAGGAAGAGCTTCGCCCCCGCCTCCTTAGCCGCCTCGAGCTTCTCTACGAGGCCCCCCACCGGGCCTATGGTCCCGTCCACATTTATCATGCCTGTCATAACCACGGAGGTGTTTGGCCTAAGCCCCATCAGCGCAAGCGCTAGGCCCACGGCAACCGCGCCGCTCGCACTAGGCCCTCCGACTATCGAGGCGTTGGATACTATGGATACGAAGTAGTCGCACGAGTAGAAATCTACCCCCGCCACCCGCGCCGCGACCATGGCTGCTATGCGCGACGAGGCCTGGGTGTCGAGCGATGTGAGGGGCCTAGTCTCTATGTAGACGTGGCCGCTGCCGGGGCACGTAACGCGGGCTTGTAGGAGAGAGTAGGACCCGACGGTTCCATTCGGGGTGTTGGAGACCGCGACTATGTACATAGAGACGCTGCGGTCTATACAGGGGGCGCTCGCTAGCAGTGCTGGGCCTAGGGCTGGTAGGAGCAGCAGTAGCAGCGCGGCAGCGCTCCACAGCCTCATAGCCTTCAATCCCACGAGGTGGCTACTGCTGAGGTCAGCGAAATACTTTGCTGTCCAGGTACCTAGCGATCTCCCCCACAAGCGTGGAGACCTGGGCAATCCCGCTCCTAACACCGTACTCGTAGCCGCTCCTTGCCACGTCCCTGAGCTCCAGGGCCGCGTCGTACAGCCGCCTGAGGTACGCGCTGAGGTCCACGGGGAGAACCGTGAGCTCGTCATCTATACCTGAGCACTCCCTACGACCCGCAACCCTTCTGAGGAGCTGGTGCAGCTTGTCGAACTCCAGCATCATGTACGAGAAGTCGTCGTAGACCCCGCGCATCCTACGCGCGCTAAGCTCGTCGAACGCTTCTACGAGGACATCCCTTAGGGAGGAGAGGATGCAGTACATCGAACCCAGGACCCTGGCCTCCTCAGGGCCGACCCGCGGCTCGTGCTCCCTAAGCCTAGCCAAGAACCTCCTGACGGCGTCAAACCCCATGGTCCTACCCGCTTTAACGCATCCACACAGCGTATCCCCCAAGGTGAATATTAAACCCTCTAGGAGAGGGAGTATTAGCGGGATGGTCCTTGGGTTTAGCCGAGTACGAGTGCAACGACCCGCCATGCATACACGTGGTGAGCGATGAGAGGAGAAGGGTCTTCGCCGTGTTCGTCGAGGACTGGGACGGGAACATACTCCCCGTACCATCAAACGAGCTCGAGAAAGCGGCGAGGAGGCTCAGGGAGCTTGCTAGGAGGGGGTTTAGGGAGGCGGGGCCCAACGACCTCTCATACCT
>QMWY01000048.1 GCA_003661865.1 Thermoprotei archaeon | reverse complement strand
GGATATGTCGCTCCTCGTCGCCCGGAGCTCCTGTATCAGCGCCGGGCCCAGCTTCTCCACGGCGAACTCGGTGCGCTTCTCAAGGGCCTTGAGCGCGGGGTGGAAGTCGTACTCCCTCACCACGGAGCCGTCGGGGTTCAGCTTCTCCGCCCGGGGGATTATCATGTACTGCCGCTCCCTGTTCCTCCTCAGCTCCTCCAGCTCCCTCCTGATGCGCTCCAGCTCGTCCCTCAGCCTCGAGCTCTCCGCGGCGTGGCTCAGAACCGCCTTGACGGCCGCCCCCACGTCGCGCTGCACCTCCGCGAGCCTCTCCAGGGCCTCCTCCAGCCTCGAGAGCCTTGCCTCGACACCGCCTATCCTCTCCAGGGCGGCCTCCGCCTTCTTGGAGGCCTCGATCACCTCGGGGGGCGCCACCGGGACGGGCTTCTCAACCTCCTTCACAACCGGCTTCTCAACGACTATGGGCTGGGGAGGGGCCGCCTCCCCCCTCTCCCCGGGCCCGATGACGCGCTCCACTATGGAGTGGACCAGGGCGCGCTCCTCGGGCCCGAGGTCCCGCAGGTCCCTGACGAAGCTCGACACGTCCCTGTAGGTCTCTATCAGCTCCCTGAGCTTCCTCCTCCGCTCCTCGATCTCCCGCGCCTCGGGCTCCTCAGCAGGAGCAGCGGGGGCCTCCTCCGCAGCGCCAGCTCTAGGAGGAGCTCCCTCCTCACCAGCTGCTCCGCGAGCTCCTCTAGGGCCCTCCTCTCCCTGTTCCTCTCCCTCAGGACCTGGAGCGGGCTCCTGACCGGCCTGCTCACCTAGGTACACCCCCTCCTCGGGGAGCTCCTCTATCTCCTTCCTAACCTCCTCCAAGATCCGCACCCCACAGGCTCCTGAGCTTGGGGATCACCACGTGCATGTACCTCGCCCTCTCCTCGGGGGAGAGGGCCTGGGGCACCACCCTGACTATGAAGACCAGGGTCTGCGCCACCCTCCCCCTGAGGTCCTCCACGAGCCTAGAGGTCTTCTCGATAGCCTCGTCCACAAGGCGCCTGTACTCCCTCACCAGTCCCCTGAGCCTCTCGTTCTCCTCTTTAAGCGCCTTCACCTCGCTCTCCATCGCTGCGAGCCTCTCCTCCACGCCCTGCGCCTCGGCCTTGAGCCTCCTAACCTTCCTCACCAGCTCCTGAGCAGTGACCTCGGGGTTCCCGGCGTCCACGTGGACGTCGTCGCCCATGAGCTCCGGTATCGCCAGCTTGCCGAAGTCCAGGATGACGTGGAGCCACCACGAGGTATCCGTTATCATCTTCGTCATGATGGGGTGGCTCGGGTCCAGCCTGTTCCTCATCACCATCAGCATGTAGTTGACGTCGTCCTCAACCGCCCGGGGATCTATGTACACCGAGCCGCCCCTGGTCCTAGGAGCCTTGGGCTGCTGCGCCCCCTGGGCCTGGGGGAGCCGCCCCGCCATCACCTCCTGGAGCATCCTCCGCTGCTCCAGCTCCTTCTTCAGCCTGGATACCGTGGCCTTCGACACGCCGCAGACCTCCGAAACCTCCTTCACCGTCTTGCCCATGGAGAGGAGCTGCTCAACGCACCTACGCGCCTCCTCGGGGACGCGCCTACCCAACGCGATCCCCACCACCACATCTGTGCATGCAGGTATAAACCCGTTTCAGAAACGCCCCCGGGGCGCCGCGCACGAACCGCTGCATGTTTCAGAAACGCCCAGGACGCGTCCCGAACCCGTTCCAAACATCATGGGACGCGCATCGGAAACCATCGCGCCCATGGCACCAGAAACGCGGTGGGCATAGGGGCGCCCCTAGCGGCTCCAGTTTCTGCAGCCGCGTCGCCGACCACCCGGAGCCGCCCCCGGGGCCCCGGGCCCACCAATCAACTCTTTCACGAAGCGAAAGGTTTATTACCCTCTCTATACCGATTCTATACCCGGTGGTGCGCGTGGCCCGGACCCAAACCCCCCTCTGTCCTAGGCCCATGCCCAGAAGGCGCGAGTTCAGCTCGATAAACGAAGCGATATCCTACCTGGAGCGCCGATACGGGCGCTACTTGCCGAATCCAAACCCATTCAAGGGTTACGCTATACTGGTATTCGACAAGAAGTCGCCGTCCTCTACAATGTGGTACTGTGAGTACATATTCATGGTCGAGGAGCGGGGCGGTAAGTGGGTAATCACCGATGCGCGCGTCAAGCCCGTCCCCCCAGCATGACCAGGGGTGGAAGCGTGGCTGAGCCGCCCAGCGTCTACTACGAGCAGGCGCCGTGGCTCTGGGACTGCGCCGAGGACTACAGCGAGGATCCCTCTACCCACAGGACGTGTGTGGAGGTTTCGAGGAGTAGGTCGAAGTCGCACAACAAGTGATTTTTCACCTCTCCGCACCCCCAGGCCTCCTGCCGTTGGGGTGTTTCCCCAGCGGGGGAGGGGGGAAGGTGATACCCATGCCCGAGTCCCTCCTAGAATTCGTGCTTGAGCATCCCGACCTCGCGGAGCTTGCGGAACTTGTCAATGCCGATAGCACTGACTGGATAGGTATATGCATTAATCTATATGACCTTGGCGGTATATGCAACGAGGCGCTGTTCCACGCCACGTTAGCGGGGCCGCTGTACCCGCGGCTCAGGTACAAGGAGAAGAAATACAGACTCCCATACAAGATGACACCTCCTCTCCGCTAAAAGCTCCCCAGAACTGTTTTGCATACAGACCTGAACCCGCTTCCCTTCTGCATGCCTCTATGATGCGCCTGAGCTCGTTGATGTGTTGGCGGAGGAGGTGCTGGTACAGGGCTCCGGGGCTCCTGTACCTCTTTCCGCAGAGGGGGCACCTGCCCGGGGTGGGCCCCAGGGCCTCTAGGCACCTGTAGCCCCTGAGCTGCCTCCATGCGTAGTCGCCCCGCCTGGGGGCGAGGCCCGCGAGCCACCTGGCGTAGCTCCTCAGCGCCCTCTCCCTGTCCCCCACCTCCCTCACCCTAGGGACGCGCCTATGCACATCAGCGCGGGGAGGAGCCACGTGATGAGCAGCGCCAGGTCCCTCAGGGCCCCCTCCCTATCCCACTCCAAGGCCGGTGCCCTGAGCAGCACCGGGGGGGCGATAGCCATGGCTAGGAGGGTGCCGGGGGGGTAGATACCCGCCGCGACCCACGCCGTGAGCACGTTCATGTAGAGGGCGACCGCCACCAGGACGTAGAGCCCCAGGGGCATCCGGGAGTTGAACCAGGACTCGTAGACGCTCCTCACCCTCTCCACGAAGTCCGTCTTTATATCCACGAACTGGTCCACGGAGTAGGCCAGGGCGCTTATCAGGCCGGTGGGCACCCCCGCCAGGGCGGCCGCCAGGGCGTCCGGGGACTGCGATAGGTAGCCGAAGGCCACGGTGGAGAAGCCGTGTCCCAGGAAAGCCGCCGCCTCACCCAGCCTCCACCTCTTCCACCAGTCGGTGTAGCTCTCCGCCATGAAGACCCCGAGGGCGTAGAGCGGCAGCGTCTCGGGGTGCCCGGGCAGGACCATGAGGGCGTACGCCGCCGCCGAGAGCCCCAGGAACAGCGCCTCGTTGGCCTTCTGGAACCCTACGCTGGTTATCCTCAGGGGCACGAGCCATGCCGCGGCGGTGTAGGGCTTGAGGGTGGATACAACCTTCTCGGCCTCCCCGGGGTCGTCCACGTACCTATCGATCCCCAGCTCCACGTCCCTGTAGTTGTTCCTGAAGTGCGATGCGAGGAGCGTGAAGCAGACCGTCAGGACCGCTCCTAGGGCCGCTGCAGGGTCTTTCACACCGGCCAGCAGGCATCCGAAGAGCGTGTAGAGAGCTACCCACGGCAATGCTATGGCACGGGTACTGATCAGCCATGCCCAGACCCAGTGCTTCAAAGCGAATTTTCCTCTCCTCTTTGCTTCCCATAGCTCGTATATGTCCACCGCCGGGCACCCGGTATATAGCTCCGCGTAACGGGTAAGTAACGGGTGGTGCGCGTGGCGAGGGCGGAGCGTGACACCCCCCCGGGCCCCACCAGGGCGGTGAGGGTTCCGGAGGAGCTGTGGCGGAGGCTGTGGGAGCTGAAGGAGGAGCTGGGGCTGAGGAGCCTGGGGGACGCGGCGAGGATCCTCCTAGGCCTGGCCGACTCCCCCCTAGCGGCCGTGGCCCTGGTCTTCGACCTGAGGAGCGACGTGAAGAGCCTCGTCTCGGAGCTGAGGCGCCTCAACAGGAACATGGAGAGGCTTATGGAGGAGTGGGAGGCGGTGAAAAAGCTCCTCGGGCCTAGGGGATGACCTCGTACCAGTCCAGGATGGTTTTCGCTCCGTCCTCCGGCTGTATCTCGATCACCATCGCCGGGACCACTGGGAAGCCGAAGATGGGTAGCTCCACCTCGTTCCGCCCCTCGCCCAGCTGTATCCTGTCCTCGAACATCACGTCGGTGTAGTCGTTGACGTTCCTAGCCCTTATCGTTATGGTTTGCGGTCTGTCTGTGGTTATGGAGAACCTCGCTATGTTCACCGGGGCCGGCACCGAGGAGGAGTGGACGAAGAACTGGGGCGCCGCTAGGCCCCTGAAGCTTGGGAACGCTACGCGGTCGCCGGGGTTGGTGGCGAGCTCCCTCCACTTGAGCAGCACCCCTGTCCACTGCACCAGGAACGCCTCGAGGACCGCGCCCCACGCCAGGAGGTCCCTGAACACCGCGGTTGCCTTCCCCGGCACCGGGACGTTGACGCTGCCCCTCGGCGTCTCCAGCACGGCGTAGCCCCGCGCCGCCACGTCCCTCCCCCTCTCGCTCCTGAACCTAATGTCCTCAACCTTGAGCCCGGGTATGAAGGGGTCGTCCGACGCCCCCACGAGGCTGCTCCCCAGGCGCTTGTACTCCTCCATCCTCGCGGAGATCACCACGTTGGCTGCGTGGCAGTTGTGGGTAGCTATCGTGTCTACCACATACGAATTGTCGCCCTCCACCTCCATGTTGTAGACGTACCCATCGAAGTCCTCCGCAACTATCTCCTTTATCGGCATCCACAGGTAGTTGTCCACTATCCTAACCTCTGGACAGCCCTTCCTACCCTCCGGGTTATTCACGTAGACGACGTAGTGCTCCTTATCCTTTCTCTTGAAGATCGTTGTCTCCCTGTCCAGCTTCAGCTCTAGTAGCCTTAGACCGATCGCCAGCATCTTGGAGCTGGTGTGGTACGCAATCCTGTGGTAGCCGTTCCTAGGCTGGTAGCTCCCGTCTCCGTACCAGTACGCAATAAGGAGCTCCTGGATGTACTCGGCTGGCCACGCAAGTAGCCACCCCGGTATCCTCTTGTTGTGCGCGTTGGTACCGAAATTGGCTCTGAGCCACGTGTACAGCTCTTTGGATATTATCCTGACCTTCGCCACACCATCCTTGTCCTCCCACACGTATGGCTCTTTTCCGAACGCCTCTCGTACTGACTTAACCATATCGTCAATGATCTTGCTGTCGCTGTTCGTTAACTCTATTCTGCACCCTCCACTGCTCACATGTGTGCTGCCCTCCGCTAGGAAGTAGCCTATGAATCTCGCTAGCGGTGCTGAGGGCCTCGCGAAACCATCTCCATCCGCCCTCGGTATCGGGAGTAGGCAGTACAGCCTGCGCTTGTAGGCACCGCCCATCACCTTCTCTCTCGGGACTTGCAGGTCTCCCGCTCTGATCCATAGGATCTTGTACTCTCTCCTCCTGTACCCAGCTCCCTTCAGCTCCCTGATACCCACGAGTATGGGGTGCTCTGGGGTGAACCATATCGTGTCTGGGAAGCCGACCAGCTTAATGCCTATCAGCTTACCTCTGTACGGGCGCTTGAACGTCTTCGTGACCCTAGCGAACCTACCAGTATGTGTTAGAACCCTATCTCCTACACTTACCTCGCTCACATCCTTCGGACCGCTGGTAGTTATCACTAGGTGACCCTTCGGAACGCATGTGTGCATCCACGACACGATGGAGGGGTCCTCTACCGGGGCTATCTCCCTTGACCACGCCACGATCCTGTCCCAGTCCATGGTGGAGGGGGCGGGTCCCTCCATGGGCTGCTCCAGGCCCTCCTCGCTGTAGGGCCCAACGACCCTGACGCTGGGCCTCCCGGGCAGGGCTACAGCCGCCCTGTACCTCGGCTCCGCCATCCACCCCGGCAGCCTCGCCACGGTGGGGAAGTAGGTCCGCCTACCCACCCTGGCCTCGAAGGGGAAGTTGTAGAGCCTGAGGCTCATGATACCACCCGGGTCTCGAACCTGTTGAGGACGGTCCGGGTGTTGTCCTCGGGCTTCACCTCGTTGACCACGGGGGGCACGGCGGGGTAGGAGGCGACTACGAACCTCACCTCGCTCCTCCCCCTAGGCACGTCGATCTCCCCCGCGTCCACCACCCTTGTGTAGTCGCTGGGGTCCCTGAACACCACCCTCAGCCTCTGGTCCCTGTCGCTGTCGATCACCATCACCACCTCCGCCCTCTGGGTCTCGCGGCTGGGCTGCTGCAGGAGCCAGAACGGCGGCACCCTCCCCCAGAGGTTGGGGAACCCCACGGGCGATGTCACCCTGTCCGCGAGCCTCCTCAGCTCGGCTAGCACGCCTGTCCACTGAATCCAGTACTGGGGGCCGGCGAATGCCCACCCCAGGAAGTCCCTACCTACTATCGTCCTCAGCGACATCCTCGGCACGTTCACCGTGCCTATAGGCGTGAAGGCCCTGGCGTAGCCCCTGCTCCAGTACTCGTAGCCCCTGACCCTCTCGAAGCTCAGGCTGCTGAGCCTCACCCCAGGGATGTAGCCGTCCGAACTCCTCGTCTCTACCTGTGAGTGCTTGTTGTACTCAACCTCCCTAGCACTCATAACCGCTGTCGCGGACGCACTATCGTGCATCCACTCAACCACCTCGGTCCTGTCCACGGGTGCCTCCTGCCTGAGCTTCTCAACAGCGTCCTCAGTCGCCAGCACCTTCCCCAGCCTAGGGAAGATGGGGGACACCTCGATGTTTATCCTCCTGATGTCGAACTCCGCGGTTATGAGGCGGATCTCCGGCCTACCGAACGAGAAGTTCCTCACGCCCTCGGTCATTATCCTCGGCGATGCCCACCTCGCCAGGGGGAGCTGCGTGGGGTGGTACCTCAGCACCCTGCCAGCGACGACCGCCTCCCTAACCGGCGCCACCAGGTCCTCGAAGTACCTGATCGCTGAGTACCTCGGGAGCCTCGCCAGGTACGCCGCGTAGAGCCTGGGCACAAGCTCCCTGGGGACCTGGCTCGGGACGGGCATCACCTCAGCACCTCCTCGTAGTACTGTACCACCCAAGAGAATTTAGGCACACCGTAGCCGTAGACGCTGTCCCAGCCCCTGCCGTACCTCCTGATGATGTCCCTGATCAGCGCCACGTTTATCTCGCTGTCAGGCACCCCCTGCCGACGCAAGTACTCGACCCACAGGGCGACAAGGCCTGCGACATGAGGTGTTGCCATGCTGGTG
>QMWY01000047.1 GCA_003661865.1 Thermoprotei archaeon | reverse complement strand
GCGAGATCCGGATCCCCCGGGGGTATGTGGTGGTCGTAGTGGTAGTGGGTCACGACCACAACCTCCGCCTCCTCCCAGCAGCGGGTTATCGCCCTAACCGCCTCGCGCCTAAGCCTACGCTTCTCGCTGGGCGGCAGGGGGTAGCTGGGCTGCATAGCGGCGGCCCCGGGATCCACGACAACGGTTGATGACCCCGTCCTTACGCAGATCGACGCCGACTTGGCGCCCATGCTGTCGAACCAGAGCAGCTCGATCCCGAGCTCCTCTAGCGTACCCAGGGCACGGCCCACCTCTAGGTATAGGCTCTCGGCGGGGCAGGGATATCAGATATCAACCCCTTAGACCCTATCCCTAGGGGCGGGGCATTGGTGCGTGTGGTGCTCCTACCGGAGGGCAGGGTTGTTGAGCTGGGTAGGCGGAGGATGCGCGTGGATGAGCTGCTGAGGGAGCTGGGGCTCAGCGTAGAATCGGCGGTTGTGCTGAGGGGGGATGAGCCCCTCTTCGACTGGGAGGTTGTTGGGGAGGACGAGGAGGTGCGGGTTATGAGGGCGGTTAGCGGTGGCTAGGCCCCGCTGCGCCATCTGTGGAGCACCTGCGGTGGTGTACCTTAGGTACGCTAGGATGGCCCTGTGCAGGGAGCACTTCAGGGAGCACCTCCTGAGGCGCGTCGAGGGTGTGCTGACGAGAGCTGGTCTCCTGAGGCGCGGTGCGAGGATAGTGGCGGCGGTGTCGGGGGGTAAGGACAGCTCGACGCTCCTAGACCTCCTCGCGGAGCTCTCGCGTAGCTACGGGCTCCAGGTGTACCCCCTACACATAGACCTTGGGATAGGGGAGTACTCGGCCCACCTGCGCAGAGCTGTTGAGAGGCTGGTCTCTAGGCTGGGGCTCCCCCTCATCCTGGTCGAGGTCAGGAGGGTGCTCAGGGGCGATGGGGTGCCTGAGTTCGCGAGGAGGGCGGGGAGACCCACGTGCAGCGTCTGCGGAATGGTTAAGAGGTACGTGATGAACGCGGCGGCGGAGGCGCTGGGGGCCGATGCGATCGCTACGGGGCACAACGCGGACGACGCGATCGCGTACATTGTGAAGGCGTTCATAGGGCAGGACGAGGAGCAGATGGCGAAGTGGCTTCCCTACACACCCCCATCGGGCGGTGCGGTGGCTAGGGTTAGGCCCCTCTACGAGGTGTACGAGCGCTACGCCCTGCTCTACGCGATCGTGAATAGGATCCCCTTCACACATGAGGAGTGCCCCTACAGGGCTAGGAACAGCATGGAGGACACGATCAAGGAGATGTTCAACAGGTTGGAGGAGCAGCACCCCGGGCTCAAGATAGGGTTCCTGAGGAGGTTTTCGAAGAAGAGGAGTGCGGAGGGTGTGCCGGGCCCCGTAAACCGGTGCAGGATCTGCGGAGCCCCTAGCCAGGGGGAGGTATGCTCCTTCTGCAGACTCACCGAGAGGGTCTACGGAGAGCCCCTGGGGCCCGAGATGAGGAGGGCTGTTGCCGAGGCTGTTGAAAAAGCCCTTGGGGTTAGCTCTGGGAGCGGCAGGGGTAGAGCCTCTGCTCCTCCTCAAGGATCCTCTTGAGGGCACGCACGATGTCCCTATTGGCCTTCTCCACGATCTCCCTCGCCTTCTCCGCATCCGCCTTGGTCGGGTCGCCGAGCCCACCCGTATCGGTGATCTCGTCGAAGTAGAGGAAGGTGATGGGCCTAGCCCCCTCCCAAGCCTCTGCACGGGCGATCCTGGGCTTCCTCATCCTCTCCCTCCTAACCAGGTCGGGGCGGAACAGCATGATCATGCTGGTCTCGTGCTCGCAGGCATGGCCCCACACGGGCTCCGGCTTCAGTAGCTCCTCTATGTACCTCCTAGCGAAGCTTGTCCACACCATCACGTACGTTCTTAAGCCATGCCGAGACCTTATCCTCGCAGCCGCGACCTGCAGTGGTGCCAGGTTGCCCCCGTGGAAGTTCATTATGAGCAGCCTTCTAGCGCCGTGCCTAGCGAGGCTCCTCCCGATGGACTCGATGAACGATATGTAGACATCTGGCTCGATCGTTATGGTCCCCGGGAACCCCATGTGGTGCTCCGAAACCCCGTAGGGGAGCGTGGGGAGCACGTAGACCTTCAACCCCTCGTCCCACGCCTTCTCAGCCACGAGCCTCGCCAGGTTCTCGGCACGGATCGTATCGGTTAGTAGAGGCAGATGGGGTCCGTGCTGCTCCATACTCCCGGTGGGCAGGATCAGGAAATCCGCCTCTCTGATCGCCCTACCCGCCTCCTCCCACGTAAGCTCTCCAAGCAAAACCCTCTTCCCCGCCATGGCTGGGCACCGGGCGCTGTGCACATCGCTACGCACAGAAATTAGCTCTCGCTAGATGCAGCCGGAGAGGTAGGATAACCTATGCAGGGTATCAAAGGTGAACGGGTTCTGCATTAGATGTGGCGGGTTTCTCAACCACAGAACCATGCTTTAGCAATGAAGGAATCATAGTGGTGTACGTAGATTGAGCAAGATGTGGGATAAGGAAAGGGTCGTGTTGGATCGGTACTCATAACCAGAACATTCACGAAGACCGCTACAGCATTTCAACGAAGCGTAGCTTGGCCTATCCATAGAGTCTAGGAGCGGCGCTAAAACAGATAGCATTTTCTTAATCCACAGCCTCAGATCCGGCCTCAACCTTCTCGCGATCTTGCTAGACAATGAACCTATTCAAAGATGCTAGGCATAGATGCCCATGCTAGCCCACAGCGACTTTCTATTAGACTGACCTAGCAACTATAATAGCGGCGTTAGCTAAGGAAATAGGGCTTATGCGCAATGTAGAGCGCTTTGGGGTGTAGCTTAGCTACACAGTGTATAAAATATCCACTATCTATTGACAAGATCGCTGGGGCTATGGTTAAGGGATCCGTTATGCAGAATACGAAACCCTTAGCTCCTATTATTGCTATAGTTATTGCCTCTCTCATAATGATGTCCTTGGCCCTCCAGTCCCATGCGTATGAAGCTTTTCTGGGCTACGAAATCGATCCTAAAGAAATTGTGAAGAATCTACTACCTCGGGAAGATGAGCTTCGCGGAGTGTCTTACGATGCTGAGGTTACTGGCAAGTACTACGATGCCAGGGAGTACATCTTGGATCCTGATAGAGGAGTCCTTATACCATTAGAATCGCCATATTCAAAAGAACCTATTCCTAGCAACGGCGTCAAGGTGTTTGTCGGAGTATACACTATGCACTTCGGGCATTCCTACACTGCAGAATACAAAGCGGTATGTAAGGATAAACAGAGCGGCAAAGTCTATCACACACAGATAGGGTATCTCAGATCCGCTTTTAAAGGAGGTATTTATGTAAGGCTGTACCTACTACCTTATGATACGAACAGTGTTGAAGCTAGGCATTTCAAAAGGCTATTCGATCTGATGAAGGAGAAGGAGAAGAAAATGCTTGAGACTTATAGACAGCGCGAGGTGATATGGCGTTACGGACCATCCCACGAGTACTTGAAGGATAAATGCCCAAACGACTACTGTATCTTCATAGAGAACGATAAGGAGTTTGTTGGAATCTTTTACCAATCGTTTGTGCTTAGAGACTCGAAACTCGTAAAGGGCTACATAGACCACAAGTACAGAGCCCATGTAGAGCCTTATATCGTCAAGCTTGTGTTTCTAGACAATGTGATCGTTGAAGTGACTGTTAACATAGAATACAAGAAGAAAGGTATTCCTGAAATAGATAATTGGATTATGGAAAATAAAGATTGCGAGATTGTCATAAAGGGTAAGGTAGTTGATAGAGGACCTGAGAAGGTTAATGAACTTGAAGAGGTTGTGCTGGGAAGTATAAAGCCCTATATCGATAGGGTTAGGGCGCAGAAGCCCCCTGCAGGAGCAATCACGGGGACAGAAGCCCAGACCAAGAAGAGAACAGGCATAACCACCTCTCCTCCGGACTCTGTGAGCATCGAACGGGCTACTCTGACGCTATCGAAGAGCCGCTCACTCAAGCTACTGCTTAGCGTGGAGGGGTTCTACAAGCTCGTATCCAGCACAGAAGGAGAGCTCCTGATATATCTAGGCGGGTCAGTTGTTGCACATAGAGGCGTTACCAAGGGTAGCGGAAGCTACAATTTCAATATTAAGGTAGAGCTCAGCAAGGACATTGTGCCAGGATCTGAGGTGTTAGTCGAAGTCAAGCTCGTAGCTGGTAGAGAGCGCGAGGTTGTAGCTACGGATCGTATGCATATCGAGTTCCCCATAACAGACTCTGTAGTGATCCTGAGGACCAATCCCAGCCCTGATGAGAAGATCCTGCCTGTTAGCGATACTACCTTCAGAGCCCATCTTCAGTACTACCTAGGTAGTAGGAGCGGAGGTATTCTCAGATTGTTACTGAAGTATGAAACAGAGATAGGGACTAAGGGTGAACTAATTAGAGGTCCCCCTGTTAAGGTATCCAAAGGCTTTGGAGAAGCATTGCTTGAACTGAAGACAAAGATCCCTAGAACAATAAATGGGATGAAGATAACTAAGCTCTATCTGTATGCTGCTCTATGGCCCGAAGGAGTTAAGAAAACCTCGATCTTCGATTTTGTTGAGTACACTGTCTCTAAGGGTTTAGCGCTACAACTATTGGTAGAGACATACGCTGCTAAGGATAGGGATCTCATGTTAACAGCACCTCTAACGCGTAACTATATGAATAGCATAGGCGTGTCCCTCTCTATAGAGGTTTACGCCGTTGGACCAGGCAATGCATTGAGGAAAGTACCCTACACGCTGGATAGCGACGGCGTTCTCAATCTCGCTGACGCTGTCGTTGCGCTGAAGAGCAATGAGTATGTACTGGTATCTATAGACTCTGAGGTGTTGAGCAGTGACTACGAGAGGATCTATGGAACTAAACGCTTCTTCCCACCAGTGAAGATCCCCCTCATACCTGTGAGGGATAGTGATGGCAATGTTAAGGGGTTCCGCGTGCTCCTACGGGCACGTAGCGCAAAGCAACGTCAGTACCTGTTGCTCAGAAACTGTTTCATTGATAGAGAAAATGCTGTTCTCTTCGGCGACCCAAGGATCAAGACCTATAAGAGCGTTGTGCTCCCAGCCGACGAAATCATAAAGGTCAGGATCAGGAGCATTCCCGCGTGGACAAACAGGCTTATCTACGCAATGTATAGCTTTCTGAAAGAGGCTGGTGTTAAGAACCATGTCTTGTCATCGCTGCTAAGAGGAACCTATTACTTCGGGGAGAAGAAATCCCACTACGTCATCCCCAACTACTGCAACTCTCTAGGCTACATAGAGTATATACAGACCGCTGACCAGCTATTCGACATAGGTGACTTGGATATCATAGGGTTCCTCCACGAGTTTGGCCATGCTGTTAGGCAGTTTAGCTACCCAGACAGGGTGCTGGATGAGAAGGCTGAGGGATCTCACGATAGGTATGCGAAGGCCTCGACGAAAGAGCTGGCGTACGATGAGGCCCATAGCCACTTCTTCTCGATGCTCGTGGTGGACTACGCTATCTCTAAGGGGCTTATCGAGAAGGAGCTTCATCTAACTATCAAGAGGAGGGATAGCGATTACCGGAACTTCTTCGGCGGCGCCACTATGATGAGTCTTAAGAGCGGTGATGGGAGCTGGATCGAGGGTGTTATAGCTAGTTTCCTATTCCGAGCTCTCTACATAGGTGGTGTGCAAACCGGTATTCCTAACGCTGAGGAGGCTGTTAAGGCTTATCGCACGTTCTATAGGGCGTGCAACCTTCACCGCGAGATCTTCGGCCACTACCCGAGAACCATAGACGAGCTGAGTCCAGTGCTAGCCGTGCTAACGGGAAGTATGAATGGCGTTAACCGGGTGATCTCGGAGGGGCGTAGACACAGGATCGGGTACTTCGAGAACACCAAGATCCCGTACCCCATGGGGTGCAGAGGTAGCCCATGCATACCGACGCTGGTGTACGTTCATGAAATAGCGATGAGGAAAGCCGCTGAGATCCACTATGGAGGGAACAAGCTTGTGGTGAGGCCAGGCAGCGGGACCCCGCTGATCATGGGCAGCCAGATGCACATGTCTATATTCTTCGATGACATGTCAACAGGAGTTGTAATGATGACCCCTAGTGGAAGGCCCGGCGTTATCCTCAGGTTCGCCGAACTGTCAATTCTTTTCGGCAGGAGCTCTGTGGTAATCAGGGGCAGCACTGTTGAGCTGAAGTGTGGTAGGGTGTACATGAAGGTTACCGAGGAGGGTAAGAAGAGCTACGGGGTAATGCTTGTAGCTGGTAAGAGCTTCACTATTAAGCCCTACTGCACGCTCGAAGCCGAAGTTGCCAACTCTACAGCTAGGCTCTACATGATCGAGGGGGAGGCCGAGGTCAAGACCCCTAGAGGAAGCCTTAAGGTGAGCGAGGGAAGAGGCATAGTCGTAGATCTGAACACCTCCAAGGTTATGAGCGATGAGTACACACCCGAGGAGTTCTGGTGGGACAGCTCTCCACCAGCACTGACCTTTGCAGAGGCTCCGAGTAGTGCCAAGCCGGGTGAGGTGTTCAACGTAGCTATAGGTGTCGAGGATGACTCTCCTATACAGACCCCCATACTCGTAGTTATAGGGGGCAAGGAGGAGATCGTCGGGTATGCAGAGCCCACCGAGTCTCAAGGATGTGTGTACCGCTACGCCATATCCATTAAGCGCGAGGGGCTCTACCTCTTAGCGGTTTACCTCAATGACACTCTGGGGAACGACGCTGTTGAACCTATAGGGTATATTCTCATTTCGGAGAGCAGCAGTGAGGAAGCGGGCAGTAGCGGAAGGACTACGGCTATAACCACTACATCGGCGAACATTGGTGAAAGCATCAGCACCGTTTCAGGGGACACCGCCACGGATAGATCAACAACGTCGTGGATAGAGCCCACTGCGACAAGCGCTAAGCGGCCCTCAACACCGGTGAGCACCCCGAGGGCCTTGAAGAGGATCAGCACAGTGACACGAACTGAGCCCGATACGCTGTCAACTATCGCTGGGGCGATGTTCCTGCTGCTGATCGTGGTGGGTGTAGCCCTAGGGATCGCTAGGCTTAGGAGGCGCAGAGGCTAACTCTTTTCCCCTACGTTCCCCTGCAGAAAACCCTTCTACCCTTCTCGCTGAGCTTCACGCTCTCAACGACCGTGGCTCTGCGCGGAGCCCTAGAGCCGCATACCCGGTGGAGGGGGCAGGAGGTGCAGGTGCTGGGCGAAACCTCTACCCGCTCAACAACTGCTAGGCCGCTCACCACTAGGCTCTGAACAGCCAGCTCAACATCCCTGCGCTCCGTCTTCAGGGCCAGCGCGATCGCGTCTATGCTGGCCCGCGAAACCTGGCATAGGAGCTTAGCAACTCTCTCAACGAGCTCCTCCATCAGCTCCTCACCCCCCCACAACGCGTACAGACATCCTAAGCCCGCGCCTCGCCACGCTCGGC
>QMWY01000046.1 GCA_003661865.1 Thermoprotei archaeon | reverse complement strand
GCGTGTAGGAGAGCCGTTGAGGGGCTGGACGCTGTTCTGGGAATCTGCGGGTACTAGCTGCTGGACTTCCCGGTACCACCCTTATACACGCGTCTGAGCTCCTCAACTACAGAGCGATCCCCTGCGAGGAGCTTTCCGTACCGCAGTACCTCGTCAACTATCCTCCTTCCCTCCCTAGCTATCCTCAGGATCTCGCTCCTTGTGTACACCCGTGGCTCGATATCTATCGGCAGCGTAGGGTCCATGTACTCAGCAAGCCTATCGATGGGTCTTTCCGCAGCCCTATCGACCACCACGATTACGTCGGCGTCGGAGTAGGCGGTGTAGTCTCCACGGGCTAGGGAGCCTACGAGGATCACCGCTCTAGCCCTCCCCTCTGAAACTAGGTTCTCAGCGTAGCGCCTCAGCGCCTCCAGAACCCTTTCGTAGTCAAGCTTATGGAATTTCACGCCTGCAGAACTCGATGACCTCCGCTGCATACCTAACAGCCCTCCTAGCATCCTCCTCGGCGTAGTAGTCCATGGGAGCCCCCTCAGGATGGAAGTCGGGGCGGTGCGTAGGTATGTAGTGCCTATCCAGCTCCTTAGCCCCGTTTATCAGCTCCTTAGGCGGTCTATGCTCGGGTGGGAGGTGCTGTAGCATACGCGATACCGAGTGCCCCCATACCTTTATCCCCAGCGCCTGGTAAAGCGCCTGCCTAAGCCGGTTACGTGCTCGTGAAGCCACTGCATAGACCCGGTCCCTCTATAGCTCCCTGAGCTGTTATCCCTAAGCCTCTGCAGTGCGCTAAGCTTAGTTCTTAGTCTTGCAGATAGTTGTTGCTGAGTGGTGGTGTTGAGCTCCTCAGCTCTCCACAAAGCTGTTGAGCTGTTCAGGGAGCTCTTCCACTCGGAGCCCCAGGTAGTGGTATCTGCTCCAGGGAGGCTAGACTTCCTCAATACCCATCAGGACTACAAGGGGCTTCCAGTAGTCTCCGTAGGGGTGAACCTGAGAACCTACGTAGCTCTCAGGACTGTTGATGGTGACGAGGCCCGCGTAGCCTCGGGGAACCTTAGGGATGAGGGTGTGGAGTACCTAGACGTGTTCAGTGTCTCGAACCCGGTGCTCCGCGGCGGTAGGTGGTTCGGCGATTACCTAAGGGCCTCTGTAAGGGCCCTCCTCGAGAAGGGATCTAGGCTTAGCGGCTTCGAAGCTACTATCTACAGCGACGTACCCGTCGCCGCAGGGCTTGCTAGCAGCGCCGCCCTAGAGGTCTCGTTCATAGCGGGGCTAAGCGAGCTCTTCTCCCTAGGGCTCTCGAGGAGAGATATCGCTGAGCTGGCCTACCACGCTGAGCACGACATCATGGGGATCCCGTGCGGCAGGCTCGATCAGTACGGCTCCGCCTACGGAGGGATCGTGAAGATAGAGACCAGGCCTCCGTACAGGGTTGAGGAGCTGCCAAGGATCCCCGGGGTCTTCGTGGTTATGGACTCGGGGATCAGGCATAGCACAGCCGATATTCACCCGAGGAGGCAGGCCGATATAGACGAGGGGCTCAGGCTCCTCCTAGAGATGGAGGATCTGCCCCCAGGTATAAGGAGGAGGCTGGGTAGGAGGTACTACGAGCCTAGGTGGGAGGAGCTCAGCCTAGAGGAGCTTAAGCCCTACCTCGATAGGCTGCCGGATAGGCCGCGAAGAAGAATCCTCTTCACACTCCTAATGCACCGCTCAACAACCTTAGCCCTGGACATCATCAGGGGGAGGATCCCCAGCACCGATACCCTGGTAGGGGTCCTCGGCAATGAGTGGAGAAGCGCTGTAGAAAAGGCACTTGCGTCTCCAAACCCCGTATCACGGCTAGTAGGCGTGGTCATGGATTATCAGCACGAGCTCCTTAGAGATCTCTACGACCTCAGCCTGCCCCAGCTTGAAAGGATTAGGGATGCTGCTAAGGATGCCGGTGCTCTAGGGGTGAAGATCTCCGGGGCCGGGCTAGGGGGATCGCTGATAGCGCTGGTTGAGAGCCCAGGTGTAGCAGAGAAGGTTCTTGAGGCGGCGAGGGGTGCTGGCGCTGTGAGGGGGTGGATTGTAGAGATTGATAGGGGGGTTTCCCGGGAGAGGGGCTGACAGCTTCTTTCGGATCTGGGGACAGCTGCTCTGCACAGCTTAGCTTTTCACCGCCTACACCGAGTAGAGGGTGTTCAGTAAGATCTTCACGCCTTCTCCGTATTCCTGAACACTGTTCCTGTCCTTTGAGGGCGGTGCTTATATTCTGAGTGGTGCGATAGTGGAGCCGTGTACAGGTTTCGGAGGGGTGCTGTACAGCCATGTATAGTGTTCACGGGGCTTACAGGGCTGTTGTTGAGGAGCTGGAGAAGCATGGTGTTCGCTGGGTTCTGCTGCAGTTCCTAGATGTTGCTGGGTTTCTTAGACAGGTTGCTGTCCCGGCTAGGGAGTTCTCGGAGGGTGGCCCGGATGTGTTTGTCAAGGGGTTTGGGAAGCTTGATGGTAGTAGCGTGAAGGGGTTCAGGAGGATCGAGGAGAGCGACCTTGCTCTGGTACCCGTTCCCGAGACCATGGCCCTGGTCCCGTGGAGCCGCGGAGCCGCGCGGTTCATAGCCCGTGTCTACGACGGTCTCCGGGGCGAGAGGCTTCCCCATGAGCCCCGGCTCGCTGCTGAGAAGGCTGAGGAGCTAGCGGCTTCTCAGGGCTATAGGGCGTTCGTGGGTCCGGAGGTGGAGTTCTTCCTCTTCGACTCGGTCGAGCTCGACTTCGCAGCCCCCTTCGCATCACAGGGAGTGAGGATATCTTCGCGGGAGGCTCCTTGGGGTGGTGGGGGCGACGCGATCTGGTTTAAGGAGGGGTACTACCCGGCGACACCCATTGATAGGGTGTTCGGGGTTAGGCAGGAGATAGCCGAGGTGCTCGAGGACTACTTCGGGTTCAGGGTTGAGGCGCACCACCACGAGGCTGCTACGGCTGGGCAGTGCGAGATCGACTTCAGGTTCGGCGGTGTTGCTGAGGCGGGGGACCGCGTCGCCACGCTGAAGTTCGTTGCTAGGAACATAGCGGCTAGGCACGGCATGGTCGCGGTGTTCATGCCGAAGCCCCTCTACGGGGATAACGGGAGCGGTATGCATGTCCACGTGAGCTTGTGGAGCTCCGACGGCTCTAGGAACTTGTTCTACGACCCGAATGACGACTACGCCGAGCTTAGCCAGGTGGGTAGGTACTTCATAGGGGGGCTGCTGGAGCACGCCCGGAGCCTAGCAGCGATCGTTGCACCCACCACCAACAGCTACAGGAGGCTTGTTCCCGGATACGAGGCACCTGTCTACATAGCGTGGAGTAGAGCTAATAGAAGTGCGTGTGTAAGGGTCCCAGCGTACCATAGGGGTGATGAGAAGGGTAAGCGCATAGAGTTCAGACCACCGGATCCGAGTGCTAATCCCTACCTAGCGTTCGCGGCGATCGTGGCTGCAGGGCTTGACGGTGTTAGAAGGAAGATCGATCCGGGGGATCCGGTGGACGAGAACATATACCTAATGTCGCCGGAGAAGCGAAGAGCCTTGGGGATAAAGAGCCTACCAGCGAACCTGAAGGAGGCTCTAGAGGAGCTTGAGAGCGATAGCGAGTACCTGAAACCTGTATTCACCGATGAGTTGCTGGAGAGCTATGTAGAGCTGAAGCGTGAGGAGGTGCGCTACGTGAATTCCTTCCCAACACCAGCAGAGTTCAGGCTATACCTGAACCTATAGCGGCGTAGGCATCTATCAACCTCACTGATCATCATTTAGCCTCACCTCAGAGGAGAACACCATTGCTTCAGTCACCTGAGAAGCCCAAGGGAGTTAACCTAACACCTTGTTCCGAATAACACTACCTGTAATGATTGTGGTTTAGGGAACTACTGAGTGAACGCGGGTCACTTATAGACGACATAGTCTTGGGAAAACGTTATAGCCTAGTTTACCTAGTTAAACTAGGTATCTATATGGACGGACCCAGACAGTTGAAGAGAACCAAGCTCATAGCGATCAAGAATTTCGATGAGGATCTCTACAGGCTCGTTAAGGCATATGCATCTCTTGAAGGAAGAACTGTTGCCTCTATTTTCGAGGAGGCTATTCGTTACTGGATTGAGAGAAGGAGGGATTACGACGAGGTTCGCCTCTGGGTCAATTTAGATAAGGCGTATGAAGAGAACCTAGAAATAGTCAAGAAGAGTCGCTCACAGCTTGGGAAGTACAGAGATGGGTACGCTCTTGTATGCGATAAACGCCTAGTGGGAGTATTTGAGAGCTACAGGGAAGCTGCCGAGAGATCGTGGAGAGAGTGTAGCGTACATGCGCTTATCGTGAAACTTCCGTACAGTGAGAAACACCGTGAGCTAGAGCTAGGTCTACCTTGGTGATACATATGATGATCACGTATTTCAGGAACGATGAGCTGAACTATGTACCTATCATCAAGGCTACTCTAAAGAATCCCCTAGGTTTTAAGAGCGTGGAGATGGAGTTTATTATAGACACGGGTTTCCAGGGAGGGGTACTCATACCTTTCCGTACATAACATATATAGACCTAGAGCTAAACCTATTCGAGGGGCCAAAAGCCATCGCCCATACAGCTACGGGGAATAGGATAGAGCTCAGGACCTCCAAGGTGCTGATCGAGATAGGTAGGTTAAGCATTCTCTGCACAGCATACACAGCATTAGGGGTGAGGAGGTCGCTTATTGGAAGGGAGGTCCTTAAGAATACTTGGCTACTTTACAAGCCCCCCAATGAGCTTAGGCTAGGGTTTGACTAGCCTACTCACGCTTAAACCAACTATAGTTAGGGCGAGTTCGGTAGAGCAGAGCTACTTACTTCCCATGAGCTATGTGCGGAAAAATGTTGTGTTAGAAGGTTACTTCTTCGCTTCTTCAGCGCTGTACGCGATCTTCCCGTTAACTATTGTGTATACGACCCTCGTCTCTATATGGAAGGGTGGGCCGTTCAGCACTATCACGTCGCCGTCCTTCCCCGGCTCTATGCTCCCCAGCCTATCTGCAACGCCGAGGATCTCAGCAGCGTTTATCGTTACGGCTCGTAGCGCATCTTCGTAGCTGAGCCCGTCCCTGATCGCGATCGCGACCTCTACGGGGAGGAGCTTTATCGGTAGGACCGGGTGGTCCGTCGTTATCGAGACCTTCACACCGTGCTTTGCTAGGACGCCGGGGGTCTCGGTAGTTCTATTCCTCAGCTCCACCTTGTACTTAGCTGTTAGCAGGGGGCCTACTACGGCGGGTATCTTCTTCTGCGCGATCACATCGGCTATCCGGTGCCCCTCGGTACAGTGGTCGAGGACTATGTCGAACCCGAACTCCTCGGCTATGGATATAGCGGTCAGTATATCGTCTGCTAGGTGTGCATGTGCCCTAGCCGGTATCTTCCTCCTTAGGAGGAGCTCTATGGCTTCGAGCCTGATGTCCTTATCCGGCAGCTTCTCAGGCTGGTCCTTAAACAAGTCCTTCTTCCTCATGTAGTTCTGGGCCTTGGTGAGCCACTCCCTTATGAGCCCCGCTATAGCCATCCTTGTGGCCGGGCTGCGCTTGTTCTCGAGACCATGGGTCCTCTTCGGGTTCTCGCCGAACGCCATCTTCAGACCTATGGGCTCCTTAAGCACCCTCTCGAGCTTGTGCCTCCCAAACGTCTTCATAGCGACCCCTAGGCCCCCGATCGGGTTGGAGCTCCCAGGCAGGATCCCAACGGTGGTTACCCCGTGGGACAGCGCCTCGTAGAACCCCTCGTCATCGCTCTTAACACCGTCGAACGCCCTTAGGTGCGGGGTTACGGGCTCGGTAGTCTCGTTGGTATCCCTTCCCTCCCAGCCAATCGCGAGCTCGTGGACGCCTATATGGGTGTGGGGATCGATCATCCCGGGCATAACGTGCATACCCTTCACATCGAGGATGTCGGCGCCACTGGGAATCTCGACCTCGCCAACCCTTCCAACAGCCTTGATCTTCCCATCGTCCCCTATGACAATCACGCCCTCCTCTATAACGCCACGGGTTATCGTATAGACCCTACCGCCTCGCAGAACCAGGGTCAAGATAACTCCCCCACGAGGCGTTTAGACATCGTTGAGAATTAACTCTACCGCTCAGCGAATGGGGGCTCAGTACCTATAGACCTCCACACCGCGCTGCCTAGCGTACTCCTCCACCTCCCTCCCGATCAGGGCCCCGGCCAGTACAGCAACAACCCTCTTCCCAGGAAACCTCTCAGCGACCAGGTCCCTCTTCGCTATGAGAGAACCCACATCCTCATGCCTAGGCCTAACCTTGACCTCAGCTACGTAGACCGTCCTATCGGTCTCCACAAGCAGGTCTATATCGCTCTCATCAACCCTAGCATTCCTGATACGCGCAACGATCCTCTCACCCTTAGCCTTGAGCTCCTCCCTAAGGTCGTCTAGAAGAGCCTTCGAGTAGAAGCTCTCGGTCAGTGCCCCAAGGATCATCTCAACGTTGCTGATCCTCCTATTGTGCTCCTCAAGCCTAAGCCAGATCTTCTTGATCTCCTCCAGTATCTCGTTAAACTTCCTATCATGCTCCTCAAGCCTACGCTCAATAGCCTCGAACCTCCTATCATGTTCAAGCAGCTTCCTCTCTATTGCTTCGAAGCGCTTGTCGTGCTCAAGGAGCTTGCGTTCGATCGCTTCGAATCTCTTGTCGTGTTCGAGGAGCTTCTTCTCTAGAACCTCGAAGCGCTTATCATGCTCGATCATCTTCCTTTCAAGCGCTTCGAAACGCTTCGAGAAGTCCTCCCTCAATCTACGTAGCTCGGCAAGGATCTCCGAAAGCCCGATGAGCCCAGCAACAGCTAGGCGGAACTCCTCATCCTCCCGAAGAAGCTCGAGAAACTCCCTCCTCAGCTCTTCGCGGCTTGCGGTCGCCACCTCTGCCCCGCCTAGGGTTAGGTGGCTATATAGGGTTGATAAGCACTTCCCTAAGGTGCTGAGGGAGGACCTATTGCGGGTTCTCCCAGGGTATGCTCCCTACGCCTTTTTTCCGTAGCTAGGTTCTCTACACCGTGGGGTGCCCTCTGCATGCGTGTAGCTGAGTACGTTGTGCGGTTCTTTGAGGAGCGCGGCTATGACTACGTCTTCGGTCTTCCGGGGTGGAACGTTCTTGAGCTCTACGACGCCTTGAAGAGCTCTAGCCTTGAACACGTCCTGTTTAGGCATGAGAACTCTGCTGCCGTTGCGGCCGATGCCTATGGCAGGGTCTCTGGTAGGCCTGGGCTCTGCATAGTGACTGCGGGTCCCGGGGCTACGAATAGCGTTACCGCCGTTGCCGGTGCGTACGCGGCTGCATCGCCCATGATCCACGTATCTGGCCACTGCCCCATCCGGGCGGGGCCCCAGCCCTACCACTGTGTTGACGACCCCTTGTTCCTGGAGAAGGTCTTCGCCTCCGTAACCAAGTTAAGCAGGACCGCTAGGAGCCCTAGTGAGGTACCTGAGCTTCTCGAGAAGGGGTTCAGGACCGCTACCTCTGGTAGGCCGGGCCCTGTACACGTATCGATCCCCATGGACCTCCTGAGCGAGGAGGTCGGGGAGCTTCGTGGAGCCACGCCTATTCAGGG
>QMWY01000045.1 GCA_003661865.1 Thermoprotei archaeon | reverse complement strand
TGTCTAGGTTGAACCCCCTCACCACCATCGCAACGCTGAGCACAAGGAGCAGCGCCAGAAGCCCCTCACGAACCAAGTTGAATAGGGCTAGTATTGAGAAGAGGAGGATGGCAGCGCCAGGGTACCCCATGAACAGCTTGGAGTAGCGGGGCTCCTCTATAGCCTTCTTAATGTACTTGGCGAGTAGTGTGTAGGCGGTCTCTATCGAACGCGACTGCTCGACCACGACCGTCTCAACCCCAACAAGCCTGAAGTAGTTTCTCACAACAGCGAGGACCTTTTCATCCTCAACACTATCGAAGACCACTATCGCCTTATCTATACTGCTTCGTTTACGCACCTCCTCAAGTTCGTGAGCCAACCTTAGGAAAGCCCACGTACCGCCACGAGGATCACCTCCTACAACAGCTACGTCAATATCGTGCTCTGCGCTAAGATCGTTGGCTATCTTTATCGTTGCGAAGAGGGCGTTTACATCGGAGTCCGTGGGTCTACAGATCGCGAACTTCTGGGCAGCCTTAAACGCCTTATCCACCCCTAATATAGGCGTGTCTATTCCACACTGCCCTATATCATCGTCAAAATCCACGTATATCAGGAGCAGCTTGTCCTTGCTACTTACCTCTCCCCTCATTCTCTTCAACTCCGTAGAGGAGGTATAACTCCTCAAATGTTAACCTCTCGCCGCGCTTAACCTTTTCCTCAACAGCCCTTCTCTTAGCAGCTAATAACCTCTGAACCTCGCTCATCCGGGCGCGTGCCTCCAGCTCTCGTACCTTTCTAAGGAGTTCGCGGATCGCCCTATTCTTCTCACGGACCGCTGCGCTAACCTCAGCAATCCTCTGCTTAAGCTCCTCTCTCACCCTCTTCTTCTCATTAAGCTGGGAAGCCAGCTCATCAATCTCCTTGCGCAGCTCATCTCGCCGCGCCTTAGCCTCACCTATCTCTCTACGCCTCTCATCGATCGCGTGCAGAACCTCCTCAAGCTCTCTGCGCAGCTCATTAATCGAGTTACGCAGGCTTAGCACCTCTGACCTTATCCTCTGCGCCTTCTCCGCCAGCTCTAATTGTTTTTCAAGCCTTGCAACTTCCGCAACAAGCCTATTCTCCTCCTCGAGATCGAGATAGGGGGTCGTCATGATCTTCCATTCTAACTCTTCTATCCTCTTTCTAAGCCTGTCTATCTGCAGCCTAAGCCCTGGCTGAAACTCTTGGTACAGCCTCTTCCTATCCCTAAGCTCATTAACATACTCCTTAAGCTTACTCCTAAGCTCACGGCGCCTCTCACGAAGCTTAGATAGCTCGTCTCTAAGCTCCTTTAATCTGGAATTGATCTGCCTTAGTGCCTCTCTACGGTTCCTTATCTCGTTTATTATGTTGGAGATCTCCTCCCTTACCCGCGCCAGCTCCTGGGACATTTCCTCGCGCTGTTCAACCAGCGCTTTAAGCTCCTCCCTAAGAGCCGCGATCTCTTTATACATCGCCTCCTCACTACTCAAAGACATGCCCCACCTCCTCATCAGGGCTGTGGGAATAAATCTTTGTTAAGCTCTGCAGGTGCTTTAGTACACCTCGCTGTACTCCTCCGTCAAGTAGTCCTCTCCCCCTGCTACAACGCGCTGTATAGCTGCGTAGAGCCTATCCATTCCTTCCCAAGTAACGGATGAAACCGCTACGGCGTCCTGAAGCACTGATGTGAACACCTCAGGAGTGCTGTACACGAGCTCTTCGTAGTGCCGCGGCAGTTTCTCTTCACTTAGATCAGATATGAAGGTCTCGGGATCCTCTAACCATTGCAGGATGCGTCCATGGAGCTCGGGGGTCAGCATATCGATCTTGGTCAATACGTTTATCTGGGGCAATCTATGTGAAAAAGCGGCGGCTAGGGCGAGCATTATTACCGAGGCCATAGTGGAGGGTTTTGTGGCAAAGTAAGAGTCGATAAGGAACAGTGCTACGGACCTGCTATCGCCGCTCAGCTGCTCTATCAGCAACCTTCCAGCGGGTCTAAAAGCGAAGATCTCAAGCTGCCCAGGGGTATCTACGAGTACGTAGTTAGGCTGCTGCTTCTCTACCTCAACCCGTAGCTTGTATATGTGATCAACAAAGAGGTCAACAGATGCTATCAGCGCGCCTTTAGGTCCTAGGTTGAACTTCTTCATGACATCGTAGGTAGGTATGTAGTCGCGTATATCGGCGTCAGGTGTATAGGGCATCCATTCAACAGCAGGGTCTAGGTTTACTGTGGCGACGCTTAGCTTCTGCATCTTAAGCCACTCTGAGAACGTTGATGTTAGGCTTGTTTTACCGGAGCCTGCGGGTCCAAGAACGTATACGAAGTACATGAAGCGCCGCCCCCGGTGTATATGGCATCCTGCTATGTGCCGATCTAGCTACATTATTGGCACGTTTATAGCTGTTTTACGCCTAATCCGCGGCATACGGGACACAACCTTCGCTCCGCAGTACTTGCACCTCCCATGCTCATCCAGCTTCAGGTCTATAACCCAGTACCCGTGCCTTATCACAACTGGGCGCTTACAGTGTGGGCAAAACACTGTTGACAGCTCGCTTATGCGGCTGCCCGCAACAACCGTATTTATACAACCTGCCTTCCTAATAGAGTCCACATAGCTAAGGAGTGCAAGCTCGTTCACGTTCCCGGGAGGCACAATGTTTATGGGTATGGGTGTTGAAAGACCCCTGCACACATCCCTAACGCTAGTGAGCATCTCACGGATGAGCTCCTCCTTAGGGGGCAGGACCATGACTGCCTCTATATGCATAGAGGTACCCTGCAAGTAGCCCTGGAGAGTATTCAGCAGCCCTGGGTCGTCATCACTGGTGAGCTCTACTAGCATCACCGCTGCAAATGGTTTGAGAAGCTCTATAGCTGTATCAATGCGGGGTGCCGCGACCTTAAAGCCCACTGGCACTAGGCTAGAAACATCCCTAGCCATGCTAAGGAGCCAGTTCAGCACATAGCTATCAGCACCGTGGAAGAAGAGCAGGTCCGGCGAACTCCTCCTCACAAGATCCAGCAACATATCCCTGCTCAGCCTAAGCCTCCTTAAGGTTTGTGGTGGGGCATCTGCGCCCCAGGGGCACCAAGGACAATCGCTTCTGCATCCCCCAAACCACACGGTTAGCGCTAGTCCCCCTGGAGCGTATAGTGACAGCGGTATGTACTCAATGCTGTTCAAGGTTAGTGCCACGGGTGCTACGTTTACCTCCTCACGCATAGCCCTGCTCCTCATGTAAGTCACGTTGAACCGCTAATTAACTAGCGTATCAACACACGTAGGGGGTGTTCGAATGGTGTCTGTACTCGTAAGCCTCAGCGGTGTTCCTCGAGAACTTGCTGAGGGAGTTGCGCAACGCCTGGGATTACGAATGGTCACTACCTCTAGGAAGGTCTTTCCTGATGGTGAGCAGTACCTAAGGCTTGACCCTAATGCCGTACGGGGTTCTGAGAGGGTTTTGATATTGCAGTCTATGTTCCCAGAGCAGGATAGTAAATGGGTGGAGCTCCTCCTCGCTATAGAGGCTGCCTGTAATTATGCCTCTAAGGTCGCCCTGGTCATCACATACTTAGCCTATGCTAGACAGGATCGCAGATTTCTCGATGGGGAAGCCGTGAGCCTGCACGCTCTAATTAGGAGCCTAGGCGGGTGGTGCGTGGACAAGCTCATTGTGATCGACGCTCATAAACCTGAAGCGGTCCTTGAGGCTGCGAAGGAGGCGGGTATAGAGTTCGTTAACGTCCTACCTTTCTCATACATGGTTAGGAAGGCGGGTATGGAAAGTGGTATAGACTTCGTATTATCGCCTGATAGGGGTGCGCTTCACAGAGCGCGTGAACTAGCTCGATCAATAGGTGTGGGGTATGATTACTTAGAGAAGTACCGCGATCGCATAACCGGTGAGATACGCGTTGAGGAGAAGGTGCTTGATGTGAGGGGTAGGCGCGTGGCGATAGTAGATGATATAGTAAGCACTGGGGGAACACTGGCAAAGGCTGTAGAGCTTTTGAAGAGGCTGGGCGCAGTTAGAGTGATCGCTGTTGCAAGCCATGCGTTACTTGTGGGCAGCGCTATTGAGAAGCTTAGAGGGGCGGGCCTAGACCTGTTGATAACGGGCAATACCTTCATAAGAAGGCAGACAGTCTTTGAACGCATGAAGGTGATCGATCTTTCGGACCTTGTGGCCAACGTCATTGCCAGCGCTATAAAGGGGTGATGGAAAGGGATAGAAGCGCATGATAGAGCTCGCGCTTAGGCTATCCGGCGAGCACGTAGACCTGGCCATAGCCGAGCTCTTGTCTGTTGTGAATGCCGAGGGAGGCTGCGCCATTAAAACGCGTATCGATGAGATTGTGCTGCTAAGATGTGACGACATGAGGTCCGCCAAGGAGGTGCTTAGGCGCTGTGCATTTGTGAAAGAGGCAGGGCTGCTTCTAGGCATCATGCGAGCTTCGCGTGAATCGATATGCAGTCTGCAGAAGAGGTATATGGGGAGAATAGAGGTCGTTAGGATCCGTGGCTTCGGAAAAAGGTTGGGGAGAAGCGCTGGCGGCTGTACTCGGAATGAAGAGGGAAGGCTAAGGGTATACATTGTGGGAAGCCTAGCTATTGCAACGCAGCCTATCTATGAAAGGTCCCTGGAGAGGGAGTTCGGTCCAAGAGCCCCCCATAGAAGGCCCATGTATAGGCCGGGGGCTATGAAGCCCCATTTGGCACGGCTATATGTTAACCTCTCGGGTGTTAGGGGGCCTGCATCAACACTACTAGATCCTTTCTGCGGTGTCGGCGGCTTCCTGCTAGAGGCATGCATGCTAGGGGTGTATTCTATAGGTATGGACATCGATGAGAAGGCAGTTCTTGGGGCAAAGGCCAATGCTGAGTTCTTCAACTGTGGTTGGCTTGTAGATGTTATACAGGGAGATGCGTCTACGCTCCCGCTGCGCAGTGGCTGCATCGATGCTATATCTACAGACCCGCCTTACGGAAGGCAAGCGAAAGTAGGTGCTGAATCCCTTGTAGACCTGATATCTAAGTTCGTTGCTGATTCTCTACGTGTGATCGGTAAGGAGGGAAAGGTGGTGTTTGCTATACCTATAGAGCTTGAGAAGGATGTTGAGAGTAAACTAGTAGATTTAGGGGTTGCTGTGTTGTCGAAGCATCTGGACTGGGTCCACGGCTCACTAGTCAGGGCGCTCTACGTGGTTGAGAGAGTTGACAAGACCTAGGATTATATTCCTTGGAACAGGCGCATCTACTCCAACACCTAACCGCTGGGTATCAGGCGTGCTAATAGAGGGTGTTGGCATAACAATGCTTATGGATGCAGGAGAGGGCGTGCAGATAAGGCTACGAGAGGTGGGGGTAGAGCCTGCTCAGCTTGATCTGATAGCTATAACTCATCTCCATGGAGACCACGTGTTTGGGCTCATGCCCTTGTTGCAGTCAGTGGCGATGCGCATAGAGTCCATGAAGATTAAGAGAAGTGTTGTACTTGTAGGTCCTCAAGGAGTGGACTACTTAGCGAGGGCGGCTATCGGGAGCTTTGATAAGGACTACCTAACAATCGATGTCAGGCTTATTGAGGATCCGCGTAGTAGCGTTGTAGTTGTAGATGGCAACACTGTCGTTCCGCTGCCTATTGCCCATGGAGATGTGAGATCCTGGGGCTACTATGTAAAGCTAAGGGTTTCAGGAGGTAGGTACGTAAGGGTCTTCTACGGTGCAGATGGGGTTCCCGAGGAGTTCACTATAGAGTTCCTGAAGCGCAATGGTGTTGACGTTCTCATACATGAGGCCACATATAGCCGCGTACACTCCGCCGAGGCTCTTAGAACAGGGCACGCCACATCAGATACCGTGGCACGTATGGCAGTATCTGTGAACCCCCAGGTGGTGATACTTACACACATAAGCCAGAGGTATGGGAGTTACGTTCCACAGCTGGACGAGGTACGCACGCGCTTCAAAAGGGTTTACCTTGCTGAGGACCTTATGACGTACCCCATATATATTCTTCCGCGTGAAGAGCTAGACGTTTCTGGGGACGTCCTTTTCCCATAGCGGTCTGCCATGGGCTGTGCGCGGCGCCAGCCAGTCTATGATTTCGCGCAGCTTATCGCTAACGACAACGAGGTTTATAGCCCCTAAGGGGCTTTCGTCGTCGCTATCAACAAAGCTCACGATCCCCTGGTACGCCACCTGCTTATTTAGCTTAACGCTGAGTACGCTCCCCGAGGAGTTCCTTAGGAAGACGCTACGGGCGGTATCGAGGATGCGCTGCCGCCTAAGCAGCTCATAGATCTTGAGCAGCGGCGTCACCTCATCCGCCTCAGCTACGGCCAGCTTGGTCCCGTTCCCAAGCTCAACTATCCGCACCTCATCTACGAAGAACACCCTTTTGATAGCTTGGACAACCCTCTTCTCGCTTTCAGTAGGTCTAATCTCAGCCTCGATCCTTATGTGCACCATTGTCTTAATACCCTTAACAGTGTACTTCTACACCTCTCAACAAACTCATCTAGGCTACCTTCGTTTATAAGCATGATATCAGCCGTTGCTATTACGCTTCCCAAGCCCCACTCCAGCTCCTTACGATCCCTCTCAACAAACTCCCTCCATGATCTAGGGTCGCCCGGCCTCCCTCTCGCTAAGAGCCTCTCGAACCTAAGCCTAGGGTTGGCGTGGATGGCCACCACGACTACGCGGCGGAACCTCTCCTTAAAAGTAGCGACCTCGCTTAGGCTCCTAACGCCGTCAACCACGACAAAGGGTGAGGCTATCTCAGAGATCCTCCTCATGGTTAAGATAGCGATTGCGTTTGGCCCCAGCTCATCCCGCAGCTCCTGAGCCACCTTCAAGAGGTTGTCCGTAGTTGGCTTAAGCCCGCGTCTAGCCACCTCTTCACGGACAACGTCTCCCATGACAACTACAGGGATCCCTATACGCCTAGCAATGGTTGTGAAGAGCGTTTTCCCTGAACCGGGCATTCCTGCAACGACTATTAAGCAGCTGCTCAAGCCCATCCGCCTAGGGCAGCTTAGGGGCTCTAGGTTATTAAGTCGGGTCCCGGCGTAGAGCAAGGGGGCTATACGTTGGAGTTCAAGGTCAGGGACCTGTCCCTCGCAGATGAGGGGCGTAGGCAGATAGAGTGGGCTGAGAACCACATGCCCGTGCTTATGAGGATCCGGAAGAGGTTCTCTGAAGAGAAGCCCCTTAAAGGAGTTCGGGTAGGAGCGGTTCTTCATGTGACTAAGGAGACGGCGGTTCTTGTAAGGACTCTCGTGGCGGGTGGGGCGGAGGTGTGGCTAGCTGCCAGCAACCCGCTATCGACTCAGGATGAGGTGGCTGCAGCATTAGCTGAGGAGGGCATCCATGTCTTTGCATGGAGGGGGGAGAGTGAGGAGGAGTACTTCTGGGCGATCTCGAGGGTTGCCTCGGCAAGGCCTGACATAGTTATCGATGATGGTGCGGACCTGCACGTCTACCTTCACGAGAAGATGGTTAGCGTTGCTGAGGATGTGTGGGGCGGAACTGAGGAAACTACTACAGGGATCATTAGGCTAAGAGCTATGGAGAAGAAGGGGGTGCTAAAATACCCCGTAATAGCCGTTAACAATGCATATACCAAGTACCTGTTCGACAACCGCTACGGCACCGGGCAGAGCAGCATAGACGGTATCCTGAGGGCAACGAACGTGCTCCTAGCAGGCAAGCGCGTTGTTATTGCAGGCTATGGA
>QMWY01000044.1 GCA_003661865.1 Thermoprotei archaeon | reverse complement strand
TCCAAGGTGAGCCGCCGTGCTAAGGAGAGGGGTGCGCCGCAGCTGGGGACCCTTGGAAGCGGTAACCACTTCCTAGAGGTGCAGGTTGTTGACAAGATATTCGATCCCGAGATCGCCAAGAAGATAGGGATCCTGCACGAAGGGCAGATAACCATCATGATACACACGGGGTCTAGGGGCCTAGGACATCAGGTAGCTTCAGACTACCTACAGGTAATGGAGCGTGCCATGAGGCGCTACGGGATACATGTGCCTGATAGGGAGCTAGCCGCAGTTCCGCTGCATACGAGGGAGGGCGAGGACTACTTCAAGGCCATGGCGGCTGCTGCTAACTACGCGTGGTCTAATAGGCAGCTGATAATGCATTGGGTTCGTGAGAGCTTCAGGAAGGTTTTCGGCCAGGACCCCGAGGACCTGGGGATGAAGCTGATATACGATGTCGCTCACAACATCGCTAAGATAGAGGAGCATGTCGTGGATGGGAAAAGGTACAAGGTGATAGTTCATAGGAAGGGAGCTACTAGGGCATTCCCACCTAGTCACCCAGAGATACCGGCCGACCACCGCAGCATAGGTCAGGTGGTGCTGATACCCGGCTCTATGGGCACCGCCAGCTACGTGCTCGTGGGGGTCAAGGAGGGTGCTAGAACATGGTACTCAGCACCACACGGAGCTGGGCGGTGGATGAGCAGAGCGGCTGCTGTGAGGAGCTTCTCCCCGCGCGAGGTAATGAGGAGGTTGGAGAGCAGGGGGATCCTCATCAGGGCTGCTACGATGAAGGAGATCGCTGAGGAGACCCCTGATGCGTACAAGGATGTTGATAGGGTTGCGCTGGTCGCAGACAAGGTCAGGATAGCGAAGCTCGTGGCACGTATGAGGCCCATAGGCGTTGTCAAGGGCTAGCACCATCTTCTTAATATTTTTAAATCCCTGCTCGGTTAGCTTCTAGGAGGCATTGGGATCCATCGAATGGCAGCGGGATTGGCTATGCCCGTCTGGAGGTACCCGGTGCTGCGGGGTATAGACCCGGCTAGGACAGCCCGAGCAGTGATAAGAGATGCTCCCATCTCGTTTAAGGAGAGCTACGAGATATGTAAGGTACTCAAGGGTATGAAGCTTGTAGAGGCGGAGAAGCTGCTCAAGGCCGTGATAAGGCAGGAGGTAGCAATACCTTACGTAAGGCACAACAAGAAGGTTGGGCATAGAAGGGCCCTAAGCAGACTATGGCGCCGGTGGAGGGTCGCCTCTGGCAGGTACCCCGTAAAAGCCGCTAAGTACATACTTAAGCTCCTTAAGAACGTTGAGAACAATGCGCAGAACAAGGGGCTTGACGTTGAGAAGCTAAGAATAATACACATAGCCTCACATCGGGGGCCCTACTTGAAGAGGTATGAGCCTCGTGCCTTTGGCAGATCCACCCCCTGGTTCGGTTCACGCACGAGTATTGAGGTAGTAGTGGTGGAGGAGGGGTGAGAATCTTTTGGTGAACATAAAGAGGTACTTTATCCAGCTGGGCCTCAAGAGGACTATGGTAGATGAGTACCTAGCCACGCGCTTCTGGAGGGCGGGCTACGCGGGCGTTGATCTCATAAGGACCCCCTTGGGCACACGTATAATAATCTACGCCGCTAGGCCGGGCATAGTTATTGGGAGGCGTGGTCAGAACCTACGTAACCTGCAGGCGTTGTTCGAGAAGCACTTCGGCATAGAGAACCCGCAGATAACGGTGGTTGAGGTCGATAATCCCGATATGAATGCTAGGGTCGTTGCGTTCAACATAGCCCTGGCGCTGGAGCGCGGGGTTCACTTTAGGAGGGCGGGCTTCATAGCGATCCGCAGGGCTATGGCGGCGGGCGCCGTTGGTATAGAGGTTGTGATAAGCGGCAAGCTCAGGACAGAGAGGGCCAGGTATGAGAAGCTCGTCGCGGGCAAGATCTACAAGGCCGGTGAGCAGAGCCTAAGGCTAGTTGATAGGGCCGTTGCCCACGTTCTACTGAAGCCCGGGATAATAGGTGTCCGCGTACTCATAACGAAGCCAGGTGTAACCGCCGACTACGTAGAGATCGTGCCTCCCGAGAAACTGCCCGAGGAGGTTAGGCGTGAGCTCACACCCCAGCCTAGGGCTGAGCAGGAGAGAGGTGAGGCAGCTGCATAGAGGTGGTGTTGTTGTCGGACCGTCCCTTAGACCCCGATGAGATTAGGGCGATGAATAGGGAGGAGAGGTTAAAGCTCCTCGCAACGCTGAGGCTAGAGCTAGCCCGCCTTCGTGAGCAGGCGCGTGTGGGGACCCTGGCGAACACTGCGAGGATCAGGATCGTTAGGAAGAACATAGCGAGGATATTGACTGTGATGAGGGAAGAGGAGCTGGGAATTAGAAGAGGGAGAAGTGAGTCTAAGAGATGAGGAGAACAGCCGGCAACTTGATGTACCACGAGCTTATCGGGCTTGAGGTGGAGGTGACCGCTCATTCGGACCCAGGGCTCGTAGGGGTTAAGGGCGTAGTTGTCTGGGAGACGCGCAAGATGCTCTTCATAAAGGTACGCGATAGGGTCTTGAAGGTTCCAAAGCTCTATGCAACCTTTAGATTCTTTCTGCCCTCCGGCATCGCTGTAGAGCTCGATGGTTCGTCCATACTTGGTCGTCCCGATGAGAGGTTAAAAAGGGCTAGAGGTAGGTTTAGGTGGTAAAGAGCTATGAGTAGTGCCGTGAGGGACATAGGGATAAGGTGGCCTGGTCTAAAGCCTCCCGAGAAAACTTGTAACGATAAGAAGTGCCCATGGCATGGGGAGGTCAGGGTACGGGGCCAGCTGTTCGCAGGAAGAGTGGTGAAGGCTAGGATGCAGAGGACGGTTGTTGTTGAGAGGGAGTACCTCGTCTGGGTCCCAAAGTATATGAGGTACGAGAGGAGGAGAAGCAAGATCCACGCCCACAACCCGCCCTGTATAGATGCGAAGGAGGGCGACATAGTTCTGATAGGCGAGACGAGGCCCCTGGCAAAGAGCGTTGCATTCGTTGTTATAGGTGTGCTTAAGAGGGCTGGCAAGGGGTGAGCTAGGCATGCCCGCGCGTGCGAAGAAGGGTGGTGCAGCATTCCCGCGTAGGAGGATTAGCGCAGGCATTCAGGTAGGTACGCGCCTAGTGGTTGCTGATAACAGCGGTGCAAAGGAGGTTGTTGTCATAGGGGTCCCCGAGGTCAAGACGAGGCTTAGGAGGATCCCCTATGCGGGCGTTGGCGACATGGTTGTTGTGAGCGTTAAGAAGGGGACTCCCGATATGAAGGGCCAAGTATTCAGGGCGATTATAGTGAGGCAGAAGAAGCCCTATAGGAGACCTGATGGTACGTGGGTTGTATTTGAGGACAACGCCTGCGTGATCGTGACTCAGGAGGGTACTCCTAAGGGTAGGGAGATAAGGGGTCCCGTGGCTAGGGAGGCTGCTGAGAGGTGGTCCTTCATATCGAACATGGCCACGATAATCGTCTAGGGTGATGATCCTTGAGGTCCACGTCTTCTCAGCCAAGAAAGCAGCGTAAGCGCTTGTTCAACATGCCCCTCCACCAGCGCTGGCACCTGCTGAACGCACCGCTATCACGGGAGCTGAGGGAGGAGCTCGGCATAAAGAGGCTCCCCATTAGGCAGGGTGACGTCGTTAGGATCGTGAGGGGGGACTGGAAGGGCCATGAGGGCAAGGTTGTAGAGGTTGACCTCAAGAGGGTTAGGATCCACGTTGAGGGGGTCACGGTTAAGAAGGCTGATGGTACCGATGTGTACTACCCGATCCACCCAACGAACGTTGTTATAGTGAAGCTCGGGAATGTAGATGATGTTAGGAGGAAGATCATCGAGCGTAGAAGGAAGGCCCGTGAGCAGCTGGTGGCTAAGGGGCTTGCCAAGCCCCTCAGTGACGAGCAGAGAAAGCTCTTAGAGGAGTCAATAAAAACCTCAGAGCAGCCCAGTAGCAAGGCGTAGCAGCAGGTGTTGAAGAGATGGCGCGGATGGGAGGAATGCGTCACCTGAAAAGGCTAGCAGCCCCCCACTTCTGGCCTATTCTAAGGAAGGAGTATGTATGGGTGGTTAAGCCTAGGCCTGGGCCCCACCCGATAGAGAGGAGCATACCGCTCCTGGTACTGGTAAGGGACGTGCTGGGCTATGCCGAAACCGCCCGCGAGGCTAGGAGGATAATAGCTGAGGGGAAGTTCTGGATCGATGGTGTTCCGCGGAAGGACTACAAGTTCCCAGTAGGGCTCATGGACGTAATATCGATCCCCGAGACGGACGAGCACTACCGAATGGTTCCGCATCCCCAGAAGTACCTCTGGCCTCTTGAGATACCCAAGGAGGAGGCGGGGCTCAAGCTCGTTAGGATCGAGAACAAGACCACCGTTAAGGGGGGTCATATACAGCTGAACCTGCACGACGGCAGGAACATCCTTGTCCGCGTAAGCAATCCTTCGAACCCTGCAGAGGACACGTACAAGACCATGGATTCACTGTTGATAAGGGTTCCGAGCCAGGAGATCGTTGAGCATATAAGGTTCAATAAGGGGTCGCTGGCCATAGTCATTGATGGGAGGAACGTTGGTAGGGTTGGCAGGGTCATAGATGTGGTCAAGGGTATGGGTAGGGACCGAACACTGGTAACCTTAGAGGACCTAGAGGAGCATAGGTTCCAGACAGTTCTGAGCTACGTGTTCATCATAGGGAGTGAAAAACCTGCCCTAAAGCTGTGGTGATAGGTATGAGCGTCGAGCCCGTTTTTAGGAATGGCTGTATAACGGTTGAGCCCCAGCAGCTACCATCTCCCGCTGAGTTCAAGAGTAGCGTGCTCTCGCCCAGCGATGTAGAGAGGATACTTGTGCTCTGGAAAGGGAACAGGATGAGGATACCTAGGATAGCTAAGGTAACCGTGAACATGGGTGTGGGTACTAGCGGCGAGAGGCTCGATAAGGCTGTCAAGGTCCTCAGCATGCTAACGGGACAGGAGCCATCGATAAGGCGAGCGCGGAGGACAATAAAGGAGTTTGGGATAAGCCGTGGTGAACCCATAGCGGCTGTTACAACTCTCAGGGGAGCTAAGGCGTACGAGTTCCTCAAGAAGGCTTTCTACGCCGTGAACTACACGCTTAAGCTCAGCAGCTTCGACCCCTACGGCAATGTGGCGTTCGGGATTGCTGAGCATATAGCGATGCCGGGTGTGCGTTACGATCCCGACCTAGGGATCTTCGGCATGGATGTGGCGATAACTATGGAGAGGCCAGGATTCCGAATTGTCAGGAGGAAGAGGTGCAGGACACGTTCAATTCCTAGAAGGCATAGGGTCACTAGGGAGGAGGCAATACTGTTATTAGAGCTCCTGTTCAACGTACGGATAGTGCCTAGGTGATACACCATGGCGAAGTATAGGCCGCCGAAGATCAGGAAGCATGGGCGTGGCGTGCAGCGTTGCATGCGCTGTGGAACCCGTGACGCGGTTATACAGAAGTATGGGCTCTATCTCTGCCGGCAGTGCTTCCGCGAGCTAGCCTTCTCCATAGGGTTCAGGAAGTATAACTAACGGGGTGCCCCTTCAATGGTCATGATGGACACCCTCGCCAACGCCCTCGCCGCCATAACCAACGCCGAGATGAGGAGAAAGGCGGAGGTGGTGATCTGGCCTGCATCCAAGCTGATCATCCGCGTACTAAGGGTTATGCAGCGCTACGGCTACATCGGTGAGTTCGAGTACATAGACGACGGTAGGTGGGGCAAGATAAGCGTGCAGCTGCTGGGACGTATAAACAAGGCGGGGGCTATAAAGCCCCGCTGGTCAGTTTCGTACCGCGACCTGCTCAGGATGCCCCACTGGCTGAGGAGGTACCTACCATCAAGGGATATAGGGCTTCTCATAATTTCCACACCCCAGGGTGTGATATCCCATAGAGAAGCCATAGAGAAGAGAATAGGTGGTGTGCTGCTAGCGTACGTCTACTGAGGTGGTGTGCATTGGCTAAGGCTGTCTACGTGAGTGAAGAGGTCGAGATCCCCGAGGGTGTTGAGGTCAGGCTAGAGGGGTATAGAGTCGTTGTTAAGGGTCCTAAGGGTGAGCTCGAGAGGGACTTCAGCTTCGTCAAGGGGCGCGGGATCTACATAAGGATCGATGATGGGAAGGTCGTAGTTGAGAGCTATTTCGCCAATAGGAGGAGGAAGGCTCTCGTAGGAACAGTGGCTTCACATATCGAGAACATGATTATTGGTGTTACTAAGGGCTGGCGCTACAAGTTGAAGATAATAACGACACACTTCCCCGTATCAGTGAAGGTGCAGGGTGACAAGGTGTACATAGAGAACTTCCTTGGAGAGAAGGCGCCAAGGGTTGCAAAGATCCTTCCCGGAGTCAAGGTGACGGTTAAGGGGCGGGACGTAATAGTTGAGGGGATCGATGTGGAGGCCGTTGGACAGACGGCTGCCAATATAGAGCTTGCTACGAAGGTCAAGGATAAGGATAGGCGGGTCTTCGTAGACGGGATATACATATATGAGAAGGGTGAGGCTGCATGACGCAGGAAGGTGCGGAGAAGGTGCTTAAGGAGCTGAAGGAGGAGAAGAAGCGTAGGTTGAAGATACTAGAGAAGAAGATCGCGTTCAAGAGAAGGAAACCCGAGTTCCTAAGGCACCTATGGTGGAAGTTCCCGAAGTTCCAGAACAAGCTTAAGTGGAAGAGACCCCGAGGCAAGGATAACAAGATGAGGCTTAAGCTGAAGGGGTACCCACCAGTGGTATCGGTTGGGTACAGAAGCCCAGGCGAGATAAGGGGGCTTCACCCATCAGGGCTTATACCTGTGGTCGTATCGAGCATCCGCGATCTTGAGAACCTCGATCCAGAGAAGCACATAGTCTACATAGCGCGCGGTGTAGGGCTTAGGAAGAGGGATCAGCTGGTTTCAGCGGCTCTACAAAAAGGATTTAGGGTTGCCAATCCCTAGTGGCGCGGGTGATGGAGCGTGGATCTGAGCTATCAGAGGAGGCTCGCTGCTGAGATCCTAAGTGTTGGCGAGAGCAGGATACGCTTCGACCCCGATGAGCTGGATAGAGTGGAGGCTGCGGTTACGCGTGAGGATGTGAAGAGGCTTATACACGACGGCGTCATATACGTAGCGCCCATGCATAGCAATAGCCGTGGAAGGTGGAGGATAAGGCATGAGAAGAGGAAGAAGGGGAGGCGCCGCGGCCATGGGAGGAGGAAGGGCAAGGCAGGGGCCAGGCAGGATCCCAAGAGGTCGTGGATGTTCAGGATCAGGAGGATTAGGAGGTTCCTCCGCTGGTTACGGGATAATGGACTTATCGATAGGCGGGTGTATAGAAGGCTGTACCTCATGGCCAAGGGAGGTGCGTTTGACAGCCTAACATCGCTTAAGAGGTACATGCGCGACCACGGGCTACTACCAGAAGGCGTGGAGTAGGGTGGTGAGCATTGGCGCATGGGCCCCGGTACAAGGTTCCTAGGAGGCGTAGGCTCGAGGGCAAGACTGACTACAGGCGCCGCTACCGGATGATCAGGAGCGGCAAGCCGCGACTTGTTGTTAGGAAGACCAATAAGTACATCATTGCACAGCTCGTGTTTGCATCCCCTATAGGCGACTTCACGGTTGCTGCTGCGCACAGTAGAGAGCTCGTTAAGTACTTCGGGTGGATGGGAGGCGCCAAGAACACGCCTGCAGCCTACCTAACAGGCTACCTACTAGGGCTAAGGGCCCTGAAGATAGGCGTGAAGGAGGCTGTAGCGGATATAGGGCTTCACAGACCCGTCAAGGGCACTAAGGTATTCGCTGTGATCAAAGGGGCTATAGATGCAGGACTCCAGGTGCCTCTAGGTGAGGAGGTCGTATCCGACGAGGAGAGGATAAGGGGTGTTGTTATTGCTAGGTATGC
>QMWY01000043.1 GCA_003661865.1 Thermoprotei archaeon | reverse complement strand
GTGGGTACGAAGCTGCGAAGCTCGCGGTGCTTGAGCACCTCTACAGGATCGGTAGGCAGGCGCGGGTAACGATACTACGGGAGATCACCCCGAGGTACTACGCCGCCGTGGGGAACTGGCATATCAGGGAGAGCGTTAGGCACGCCCTAGCAGCTGGCGGTAGGAGGGTCTCGGGCCCGGCTGAGCTCGTTGAGGAGGTTAGGAGGGTCTCCCCCGTAGCCGCGGAGGCGCTCCAGAGGATGATCCACTCTGAGGCGCGGCTGAGGAGGCTGGACGCTTTTCTGAAGAGGTAGCACCCCCTTCATACCTAGGGGTATTAGGCGTACCCCTGTAGCTATAGCCCTGGCGTTATAGCTATTCCCGCCGATACAGCAGCGGGTAGCCTAGGCTATGAACGGGAGTGACTACGGCAGGCTTCTAACAGAGCTCTTGAGGGAGGCGAGGGAGTACAGGAGCGGCTCCCGCGGCCCCCGGTCGAGGATCGTGGAGGCGATCCTGGCCCTGCTCTATGCTAGGCCTATGAGGAGCTCCGAGATCGCTAGGTACATAGGGAGGAGCAGCAGGTACGTCAGCAGCTACCTCAGCTACTGGAGGGCTAGGGGCCTTGTAGAGTACGAGAGCGGGTACTGGTACCTAACCGAGAAGGGGGAGCAGGTCGTCAGGATGATCATGGAGCGTGTGCGCGAAGCCTCTAACCCGAGGCTCTCCCAGAGCCTAGCGGTGGTCCATACGCTCCTCTCAGAACCGGTTCGCCAGACAAGGAACCGCAAAACTGCGCAGGAAGAGACAGGGGGTGGCGAGGGGCCCTTGTCATTCATTGCCGGAGATACCGGTTCGCAGATCCCAGAACAGTCCCACCGGAGGGTGGAGAAGGCCCTCGAGTGCCTGAGGAGGCTTGTAGGCAATAGGCTGAGCATCGACGAGAGGGACCTCCTAGAGCACCTAGTGAAGCACTACATCGAGTGGGGAAGCAGCTACGTTTACCTAGACCAGCTGACGAAGGAATTCGACGCGGGGTACCACGAGATCATAGCGATACTGAAGCAGCTACAGGTCAAGAAGCTGATATACATATACATGGACAGGAGGTTCGGCGCACGCATAGGGCTAAACAAATCATTTAGAAAGCTTGTAGACACCTGTATAGGCTCTCGATGAGGTTCTACCCACACCGCTATAATCATCATCTACAACCTCGCGCCCTTCTGGAGCTCCGGAACTCGTATCGAGTAATAGGGAGGCCCCGTAAGGTTTCATTATGCAAACAGTTTCTGAGCTTGTGCTGAAGAGCCAAGTCCTCTGAAATCCCTACACTCCTCGGGGGTGTAGTTGTAGAAGTTGTGTATAACATAGGGTCTAGGTGATGTACCTCTCCTCCTCCCTCCACCCCTCGCACCCTACGAGGGGGACGAATACGCAGGGTGTTCCGTACTCGGTGTGGATTGTTCCGTCGCTCTGCTTGGTTACGGTTACGAGCACCTGGCTCCACCTATCGCCTACGGGGATCACGAGCCTGCCCCCCGGCCTAAGCTGCTTCACTAGGCTCTGCGGGATCTTGGGGGCAGCGGCTGTAACTATTATCCTGTCGAAGGGTGCGTACTGCGGGGCCCCTATACTGCCGTCGCCTACGATGATCGTTACGTAGTGGTAGAGCCCTACACGCTCGAGGTTCTTCTTGGCGAAGTCTGCCAGACCCGGTATCCTCTCTATGGTTACTACGTGGCCGCGGAGCTTCTTCGACACTATATGGGCCAGTATAGCTGCCTGGTACCCTGAGCCTGTACCGACCTCTAGGACGCGGTGCCCCGGCTCTACCCTGAGCTCCTCAGTCATTAGGGCGACCATGTGTGGGGCGCTTATCGTCTGGCCGTAGCCTATGGGGAGCGGGGTATCCTGGTAGGCGTAGTCCCTGAGGTGCTGGGGTACGAACTCCTCCCTCGGAACGCTGAGCATAGCCTCCCTGACCAGGGGGCTCTTGATAACGCCTTCGAGCTCCAGCATCCTCACGAGTGCGCTGCGCAGGTGCTCGAACCTCCTAGGCACAGCTCTTGGCCCCGTGGAGGTAATATCGCTCTTAACCTCTATTAACCCTAGCAAGGGATGTGCATTGATAGCCGTAGACGTGGTCAGGGCCCGTGGGCATAGGAATGTTAGGGCGCTGCACCGAACGACCCTGGAGATCACTAGGGATGACTACCTAACCCCTCGCGGCGACTGCATCCTAGGGGTCTCAGCGGATAAGGCGGCTGCACACCTCTCAAGAGAGGTTAGGGAGGTGCTGAGGAGGCCCCTATCGGTACTCGTACTGGTCTTGGAGTCCGGGGGTGTGCGTGACGTGGTTCTAGCACAGGGGTCGGAGAGGCTGAGCCTGAGCGATGAGAGGAGGATCGTTGTTAGGAGGAGCAGCTACGTGGCCGGGGATACCATAGGTGTGAGGGCGAACAAGGCGGCTGTGGACATCGATAGGAGGCTCGTAGAGAGGCTCAGGAGGGGTGAGGAGCTTGTGGCATACGTGATCGCCCTAGACATAGGCGAGGTGCTGAGGAGGGCTGGTTATGAGGCTCCTAGCGAGGGCTAGGGGGAGGTACTTCATATACATCGACGACCTCCCCCTCCTGGGCCACGTGGCGTTCGGGGTTATCGACCGCGGAACCAATGTCCTACAGGTGAGGCCCACAACTATCTGCCCGCTCAGCTGCATATTCTGCAGCGTTGATGCCGGGCCCTTCTCTAGGACTAGGCAGAGCGAGTACGTAGTCGATCTCCAGCACCTCGTTAGGTGGGTCAAGAAGGTCTACGAGCTCAAGGGCGGAGATGTTACCGAGGCGCTGATAGACGGGGTGGGCGACCCGCTGACCTACCCCGACATACACCACCTGGTCCGCAGGCTCAAGGAGTTCATCCCCCGCGTAGCCTTGGAGACCCACGGCGCAACGCTTACAAAGGAGCTCGTGAGGAGGCTTGAGGAGGCGGGGCTCGATAGGATAAACCTCAGTATAGATACCCTCGACCCCGAGAAGGCGAGGTTCCTACAGGGGGTGAATTGGTTCAACGTTAGGAGGGTTGCTGAGGTGGCTGAGTTCATAGCTAGGGAGACCTCTATAGACCTCCACATAACCCCCGTGTGGCTCCCCGGCATCAACGACGAGGATATAGAGAGGATAATCGAGTGGGGGCTGAGGATAGGGGCGGGGAAGAGGTTCCCGCCGTTCGGCATACAGAAGTACCTGAGGCATAGGTACGGTAGGAAGCCCCCTGGGGTCCGCGAGGTTCCGTGGAGCGAGTTCTGGAGGTTCCTCAAGAGGCTGGAGAGGAAGTTCGGCGTGGCCCTGAGCTACAGGGAGATGAACTGGGTGTTCGGGATCAGGAGGGCTAGGAGGGCCCCGATCAAGTACAGGACCGGGGACCGCGTAGCTGTCGAGATCGTGGCTCCGGGGTGGCTGAAGGGGGAGGTGCTCGCGGTTGACCGTGGGTGGGAGAGGGTGATAACGCTCGTGGGTATGGGCTGGGGCGATGTTAGGAGGAGGGTCGTTACGGCGTGTATACAGAGCTCGAAGGACGGGATCTACGTGGCTAGGCGGTGCAGGTAGAGACCCTGTATATCCATCTCCTAGGGGCGTACTGCAGCACCCTTCTAACCTCCACTACGCGTAGCTCCCAGCCCGCGGCACCCGCCCGGGTCTCTACGAGGCGCCTTGCCTCCTCGGCGCTACCGGCTACTAGGTATATGTGCAGCGCGCCTCCGGGCTCGAGGAGCCTTAGGGCTACGGGGAGGAACTCTAGGGATGAGTGCGGGAGGTTCATGATGACGTGGCTGAACACCCTCCTAAGCATCGAGTCTGCGAGCCTTGAATCGCCTTCGAGGGGGTGTACGTCTCCGCGTAGCCTATTGAGCTCTAGGCTCCTCCTAAGGCAGGCGATGGCGTAGGGGTTGATGTCGATTGCTATAACCGTGGCGCTCCTGAGCTTAGCTATGTGGAGTGCGAAGGGCCCTACACCTGCGAACATATCTAGGACCCTATCGCCGTTGCGCACCAGCTCGGCGATGCGGCGGTGCTCCTCCGCTAGCGAGGGGTTGTAGTAGGCGTGGGCTATGTCCACGCATATCGAGATCCCGTACTCCCTATGAACGGTCACGGTCCTCTCCTCACCCCCTATGTGCCTCAGGACCCTGACCCTCTCAACACCCACGGTGGGCCCGCGTGCGTACACCGCCCTTACCCGTGGG
Source organism: Thermoprotei archaeon (assembly GCA_003661865.1). GTDB lineage: Archaea > Thermoproteota > Thermoprotei_A > Sulfolobales > Ignisphaeraceae > QMWT01. Next base: position 3,726 of record QMWY01000043.1, on the reverse strand, counting down.
TGGAGCTCCATGATCGCCTTGGCAACGGCGCTGCCGTACCTCTCCGCTACATCGGGCTCGAGCTCTATCAGGGCTATGTCCCCCACTATATCGAAGGAGCCGGGGATCCTAGCGAGCACCTCGGGCGGGACCTCGCGCCTCTCAGCGAGCAGGCCCTTAAACGTAGCGCCGCGGAGGCTGCGCTCGGCGCATACAACGGCGGTCTCAAACCCCGCCTCCGCCGCCAGCTCACGGTCAGTGACGGGTATGTAGAGCAGCCCCCCTCTCTTCACGGGCCTGTGCCTCGCATCGCGGAGGCCCATGCGGCTCAGAACCCTCAGCACCTCCTTAGCACGGCTCAGCGGCGCCGCCACCGCCGGTACTGGATCCTCGCCCTCTCCACAGCGCTCCACCCCGGCGCCCCGGGATGGTGTGGCGGGCTGAGGTTTATGTTCTTGGGCGTTGAGCTGATCCGGGGTCGGTGCCCGGGAGTTGAGGATAGGGGTTGTTCCCAAGAGGAGTAGCGTGCACGCGGCGGCCATAGCTAGGGAGCTCCTGGTGTTTGGGGAGGAGCTCGGTGTTGAGATGGTTGTGAGCCGCGAGGTTGCGGACGAGGTTAGGTGGGGCAAGACGTTCGTCGTGGGTGTGGATGATGTGGATTACATAGTGGTTGTGGGTGGGGACGGTACGCTGCTGAGGCTCCTCCATAGGCTCGGGGATAGCGACACCCCCGTGATGACCGTTAGGATGGGTAGGAGGGGGTTCCTCCTCGACGTCCCGCCCTTCGAGGCGAAGGCTAGGCTGAGGGATCTTGTCGAGGGGAGGTTCGTTGTTGAGGAGTACATGAGGATCTCGGCCAGGATCGAGGGCAGGGGTCTTGAGCTCCCCCCAGCGCTCAACGACGTTGTGGTGTCGAGCTGGGGCCCCACCAAGACAAAGGTTGTTAGGCTTGTGGTGTACAGGGATGATGACCCCGTCTACTCGGTCGAGGGTGATGGGGTTGTGATCGCGACCCCTGTAGGCTCCACCGCCTACTCCCTAGCCGCTGGGGGCCCGATCGTCGATAGCGGGCTGGAGGCGATACTCGTGACGCCCCTAGCCCCTATGCAGCCCGCGCTGAGACCCGTTGTGCTCTCGGCGGATAGCGTTGTGAGGGTTAGGGTTGGTAGCGATAGCGGGCCCGCTGCCTGCGTAGTCGATGGGCAGGTGGTGGAGGTTCTGCGCCCCGGGGATATCGTGGCGGTGTCTAAGGCTTCTAAACCCGCTAGGATAGTGAGGTTTACGCGGACCCCCACCTATGCGAGGCTCAGGCAGGTCTGGATCTAGCGGAGTCGTCTACGTGCTGGACGCCTCGGCGATATTTGTGGGTATCGAGTCCGCGGCGTACGGCGTAGAGCTCGTCACGACCCCTGGGGTTGTTGAGGAGGTGCTCGACCCTTCGAGTCGCGGAAGGCTCTCGACGGCGCTTAGGCTGGGTAGGGTCCGGGTTGTTGACCCGGGGCGCGAGTGGGTCTCTAGGGCTAGGGAGGCTGCGAAGGCTGTGGGGGAGGTTCATAGGCTTAGCAGGGCTGATCTCGAGGTCGTCGCCCTGGCTATGGCGCTTGCGCGCGGCAGGAGGGTTGTTGTTCTAACGGATGACTATGGGATCCAGAACGTGTTGAAGAGCCTGGGGCTCGAGTTCAGGCCCGTTAAGACCCGTGGGATAAGGAGGGTTGTTAAGAGGGTTGTTAGGTGCCCTAGGTGCGGCGCCGTTCTCAGGGGTGATGAGGAGGTGTGCCCCGTATGCGGCTACCGGTTCAGCACTTCTTGACAAGCCTAGCTATGAAGTACCCCGGGGTGTCGTGTATGTGGGGGTGGAACCTGGTGTACATCCCCCTGTAGCTTCCTGTAGAGCCCCGGGACCAGGCGCCGGGGAGCCCCGTATCTACGGGCTCTAGGCACTCCCCCAGCGCGGTCCCCTCTATGAGGAGCTCGTTCTCTACATGTGTAACGGTGCATGTGGAGTAGACCAGCACCCCTCCCATTCTAAGGATCTTCGCAGCTGCCCGTACGAACTGCTCCTGGTACGCAGCCGCGTTGACCAGGTCCCTCCAGGTCTTCTCGTCGTAGACCTTGGGCCTCACCCCTAGGGCTGTGCACGGAGGGTCCACTAGGATCTTATCGGCCCTGAGCCCCGGCATGTCTAGGTGTATGTAGCGCGAGTCCCCCTCGACAACCTCTACGTACCTCAGGTGCCCTAGCCTCGCCAGCTCCTCCCGAAGCCTCCTCACCTTCCTCCTCGAGTGGTCAACAGCGACCACCTTTGCGAGCCCGCGGCTGAGCTCCACTACATGCCCTGTCTTGCCCCCGGGCGCTGCACACATATCCACCACGACCTCGCCTGGTGCTGGGTCCAGTACGCGTGTCGTTGCTATAGCTGGGAGGCTCTGGGGGTAGAACAGGCCCTGCTGGTACTCGGGCAGCTCCCTTAGCTTAGGAGCCCTGTAGAGGCTCTGGAGAACCTCTACAAAGAGCCCCCTCCCCCTCCTACGAGCCTCTGAACAGCTCATCCTGGCGATGCCGCGGGCCACAACCACGCCGCTCGGCGCCTTGATAACGACCTCGCTCCCCCGCCTTATCGACGGGTCGCAGCTCAGGAGCCCGGGGGCGTATAGGTTGGCACCCATCATCACGGATTCCGCCGCCTCCTTATCCGCAACAACCACGGGGCCCTCCTCATCGATGCGGAAGGGCCCCTCAACAACGAAGTAGAGCGCCTCATCGAAGAGCTCGTCCCGGTACACCTCAAGCCCCCTAGACCTCAGCCTATCGAGGAGCTCACCGGGGTCGACCCTAAGTGTATTCACCCTGATGTAGAGCCTCCTACTAGGCCTATGAACAGCCTCTAGAAACCTGCAGAGCCCACCGCCGTACACCCCGAGAAGCTCAGATACAACACCATCATCATACCTAAACACAGAGCCCAGCAAACCACAGTCCAAAATACACAGCACCCAGAAGCTAATTTAGCCCCGCAGCAACCCAATAACCCGAGGCGCCGGGGTGGCCGAGCGGACCAAGGCGGTGGGCTCGAGACCAACCTCCGGCTGAAAAAGCCGAGAGACCCACTGGGGGCACGGTCCCCGCGCGGGTTCGAATCCCGCCCCCGGCGCCACTTCTCCTATAAACAGATGTTAATTAAGGAATAGAAGAGAATAAGGTACCCTAAACCGCGATAGAAGCGTCCACAAGCCTTTTAAACATCTCTATCCCTTCGCTATCCCTATCTCTCTTCTCTTCCGCTATCTCGTGTTCCCAGTAGACCCCTGGGAGCCTTATAAGTATCTTAAGAGGCTTTCTCTCTATGTATAGATCGTGGTGCTGATCGTGTATGGAACTCTTCCGCTATGCGGGGTTCCCAAACGCTACGTGGGAGCGATTATCTCTGTAAGAGAATTGCTGCTATGCACATGTCCTTGGCGCATGAAGCGGGAAAAACTTATATATACACCTGAGGAGCATATCACGTAACACGAATCCCCATGGAGGGTAAAAACAGCAAAAGAATAAACCGATAGAATCCATATGGAATTGAAATTTCACCACGTAAACAACCTTGTCCCTAAACACGTCCCCGATGCAATAGAATCCATATGGAATTGAAATGAAGACCCCAGCGCGCTCGTTCGGGTTCCAGCTCGGGTCATAGAATCCATATGGAATTGAAATGGCGCATGCCCAGCTTCTTCGCACTGTTCTACCTGTTGG
>QMWY01000042.1 GCA_003661865.1 Thermoprotei archaeon | reverse complement strand
TAGTAGCAGTCTTCACAGGACAGGCAAGCCTAGCTCAAGTAGAGACCATACTAAGACACTACTTTGGAGGCTCAATAGAGAAACTAAGAGAATTCTACGATGAAAACGCACCTAAGATACTAGATGAGAGCATATAGAACATTCTCTCACCGATGATGATTTTGGGCTCAGACATTGCAGTTAGTCATTAACTGGTGTGGTTTTGGCACCCTATATAGCGTGGAGTAAAAAGCTGTGTGCTAAAGGATGATGCTATAGACAAAGAACATCATATACTATGCAAGAGCCGTTACGGGTTATAACTCGTAAACTAATTGGATTATATTAATGAAGTTCTTAAGACTGAGAAGTGTAGATCATATCGCTATGTTTCCTTAAACTTGAATCTGTATGCGATAAGTGTTGCTGATGATGTTATGAAGAGTAGTAAGCTTGCTAGATATGGTAGTGTTGGTCTTATCGATGCTAGGAATCCTGCAATTGCTGGTGAAACCAAGGCTATTGGTCTTCTATAGCTTGATAGTGCTGATAGTATACTGCTGGCTTTCTCCTTAGGTACCTTACTGAAGATCCACGATCTATAGAATGGGAATGCTAGTACTTTGCCAAACCTAGCTATTAGATACGCTAACACAACAAAGATGAAGGGAGGGTTCATCGACATTATTAAGGCCCATAAGGAGACCAATACGTAGCCTACAGCAATAGCTTCAAACCTATGGCTATGACTTATCCTCTCGGAGATGTATGTTGCTACTATAGCTCCTATGGATATCGCTGCTTCAACAACCATAGCTTCGAAGAGCGTTAGACCAAGGACATTGACTATGTAGTTCAGCAACACTATCTCTGGAGCTATAGACCATGCAAGAGTTATCAGCGCCTCCATCAATAGAATTAACCTGAACTCTCTATCTATCCTAAACTCAAACTTCTCAACACTAATCCTCTCCTCAACATCTAGCCTAGGCACGAACTTCAGTAGATACATTATTGTGAATACAGATGTTAAACCAAACGCTATGAAACCCAACCTATAGTGGTATGGTGTGTTGAATACATAGCCGAACAGGTATCCCAGCAAGAGGAAGCCTACTAACTGGCTCACCTCAGGTAGCCTGATATGCCATGCAAACACCTCCTCCATTCTATCCTCTGGATAGAGGATCCTCTCAGCTGCTTGGTAGAGTGGATAGAGTATCGTTGTTATATCCTCTATGAGTAGTCCTAGGAATAGCACTAACGGTGCTACTGATCCATAGGCAAGTCCGTAGAGTATAGATGCTACTCCATCAAGAGCATCTATGAGTATAAGGCCATACCTAATAGCAATCCTATCTAACAGCCTTCCCACAGCATACGTAGCTGGGATAGATAGTACATGTACTAGGGTAAAGATGACGCCAACTTCTAGAACGCTATAGCCAGTCATGAACATATACATAGGCAGCATATACCATGTAAACAGCAGCGGCGATATGATAGTGTGGTATAGTATGTATCGACGAGCATAAACAGGAATCTCACTCCATCTCATGATCTTCACTTGGCACTATTATAGACATTACGTTGTTCTGTATAATCTTGCTAAACAAAGTATCATGAGAAAGCTCTTGTTTCTCTCTGAATGCAAGAGTTAGCGAGTAGCAGGGCAGAGGCATAAACTATTCCAGCTCTATTCTATGTCGTATTGTTTAAGCAGCCCTCATTACTGTCAGCGGATCTAGTCGGTTGATGCAATGCTTTCTTCGTCTGGTAACGAAGGCTCTCGCGGTTTTCCTGCTAGGAGTTTGGTGTATAGCTCTAGGTGTCGGCGTGCCATGCGGGGCCACTGCGTCCTCGCTGCGTAGCCGTAGAGGGTTGCCATGTAGGCCACTGCGTAGTCGTAGTTGTTCACAACCCATCTTATCTTCTTGGCCAGCTCTACGGGGTCTCTCGGCGGCACCGTTAGCCTTGGGGCGTACTGGTACAGCTCTACTAGCCTTGGGGTCCTAGAGCCTACTATGGGTTTAAGGCCGCCCATGGAGAGGTGCAGGATCCCGCTTACCGAGTAGGTCCCCGCCTTATCCTTGTATGGCAGCACCAGTATGTCTGCGAGGCCTATCACCCTGAGGATCTCGTCGTTTGACAGGTACCTATCTATCAGAACTATGTTCTGCCTGGCCCTCGCAGCCTCTATAACCCCCATAACGCTCTTATCCCGTGGCTCACCCGCCACAACAACCGTCGTGTTTAGGCTCTCAAGCTGTGACAGCGCCTCGAAGAGCACGTCGAACCCCTTATCGGGTCTTAGGAACCCGGGTACCACGAGTATGAGGCCCCTAAGCAGCCCTGGCTTTATGCCTAGGGAGGAGGCGAGGACGTTTCTAGGGAAGCCGAGGTAGGGGTTTATGAGGGTTCCGTGCGGTATCCTATGGATCCTGCTGGGCTCAACACCCTGCCACTGAAGCTCGAACTCCTGCAGTATGCTATGCACAATGATCGCGTCGAACGTGTTTAGAAGCTCCTGGAACCCCGACTCCTCCCTCCCCGAGCTCGGATGGAAAACCGTGTGCATAGTTATCACAGCCCTCCTCACGAGCCCCTCGTTACGCGCCTGCTCCACAGCCTTCACCAGGCGGACGCTCCTGCCAAAGATCCCGTACTCATGCTGAACGTGAAGCACATCAACGCCCTCCATAGCTGCTAGAGCATCTAGCATTCCCTCGTAGCCTTGATCACCCTCGTCGAATACGGGTAGCACCTCTATACCTAGCAGCTCATCCCGCCAGGGCTTCTTTCCCCGACGTGTAGACGTGAGAACTACTACGTCAAGCCATGGCGCTATGGAGCGGAGTGCTGAGGCGAGGAGCCTTGTGTACTCACCAACACCGCAATGCATTGGTGGGTAGCGCGATAGGAAAGCTATACGTATCCTACCGCTGGATCCGTGACTCAAGATACGCGGCCTCGCAGACACTAACTCATTTCAAGGGGTCTAAAATACGCTTTACAGGGATTCTAGACCCATCCCTTCCTCTTGAAGTAGAGGAGCATCCCTAGGGCGATCGCCAGCATTGCTAGGAGTACGAGGGGATATCCATAGGGGTAGTTGAGCTCGGGCATGTTCCACGGGCTTACCTTGGTGTTAAAGTTCATGCCGTATATACCTGTTATGAATGTGAGGGGTATGAATATCGTGCCTATGACTGTCAGGAACCTCATTATGTCGTTGAGCTTGATGCTGATCGACGTGAGGTACATGCTTATGATATCCGTAAGCCTCTCTCGGTTGACCTCGGCTAGGTTGACGGCTTCGAGTATAGCGTCCTGTACATCGCGTAGGTGCCTACGCTCATCCTCGCTGGATATGGAGATGAGCTCCCTCAAGACCTCCCTCAGCCCCCACGAAGCCCTCCTAACGCGCCTCACCCTACGCTTGAGGAGCAGGACCCTCCTCATGATGGTATCGCTGGGCTTAGCAACAACCTCCTCCTCGAGGAGCTCAACATCCTCCTCTATAGCCTCTAGAACCGCTAGGTAGCTATTGACGGCCGCATCCATAACCACGCGCGGCACCTGCTCCGCCGAGGAGCACTCCGACAACACCCTCTCGACTATGCGGGTGAATGCTGCGCCGCGCCTACGCATGATAACCACCGCGTACTCCGGACCCGTGACAACGCATACGCAATGGGTCACGGGATGAGAACCGCTGAACTCTACGAACTCCACTGAGAGTAGCGTGGCGGAACCTATATGCCTAAACATCGATATTGGTCTCTTGAGCTGCGTAAGCCTCAGAGCAAGCCTAGCTACCAGTTGGGGTACTCCCAGTGTCGAGAACACGTCGGAGAGTGTACGGCTGTGCTCCCCAGCTATGAAGAGTGCTAGGGGCTTTCTCAGGTTTACGAGCTCCGATGACCTCGTAATAACCTGGGGCTTGAGAGACGCCCCGAGCTCGGCGGCCAGCATAACCATGGGGGACCAGCCCCGATCGCCGAAGACATGCTCTGTTAGCTAGGCTATAACACCCCCGTTCCCGCCAACGCTACTCTAGGGGATTCGCGTGCAGCATACGAAGAGGGCCCTCCTACTAAACCCCCGGGACAACGTTGCTGTGGCCCTTACTAAGCTGGAGCCGGGGGACATGGTAGAGGTCAGGGGAGGTGTGGAGAAGCTCGTTATCAGGGCTAGGGACGAGATACCTTTCGGGCACAAGATAGCCATTAGGGACATTCCCCGGTGTGGCTACGTGGTGAAGTACGGGTACCCCATAGGCAGGGCTAAGCGCGACATCAGGGTCGGTGAGCATGTACACCTACATAACTTGGAGAGCCTAAGCACAATCAGATCGGTGTGTGGCGGTGGCTGAGAGGCGGTATGAGTTCAAGGGCTTTCCAAGACCTGATGGGAGGGTAGGTGTGAGAAACCTAGTAGCTGTGATACCCAGCGTCGTATGCGCTTCGCACGTAGCCAGGAGGATCGCGGATAGCGTAAGGGAGGCGGTGTACATCGATAACCAGTTCGGCTGTTCGCAGCTGAAGCCAGACCTAAAGATCACCTTCAGAACCCTTGCAGGTGTAGGGCGTAACCCGAACATCGCATCGGTGCTGATCGTAAGCCTTGGCTGCGAGGAGCTTCCCGCTGAGAAGCTCGCTGACGAGATAGCGAGGTCTGGTAAGAGTGTTGAGCTCATAGTGATCCAGGAGGTCGGGGGATCCCTACACGCCTTGGAGAAGGGTGTGAGGATCCTCAGGAGGCTTGCCGAGGAGGCGTCGCGCGTGCGCAGGGAGAGCTTTGACCTATCCGCCATGGTGCTTGGCGTGGAGTGTGGAGGCTCAGATGCTACATCGGGGATAGCTGCCAACCCTGTGACGGGGTATGTGGCCGACAAGGTCGTCGATATGGGCGGGGCTGTCATTCTCTCGGAGACCCCGGAGATGATAGGGGCGGAGGAGCTGCTAATCAAGAGGGCGAGGAGTCCTGAGGTTGCTGAGAAGCTCGTTAGGGCTATACGCAAATGGATCGAGCTTGCCCATAGCGTAGGGGTAGACCTCCTCGGGACTCAGCCTACGAGGGGCAACATAGAGGGCGGCATAACAACCATTGAGGAGAAGTCTCTGGGGGCTATAATCAAGGGTGGTTCGAGAACCATCCAGGATGTACTTGAATACGCTGAGGAGGTCCAGGGCCGCGGACTCTTCGTGATGGATACCCCGGGTAATGATGTGATATCGCTTGCTGGTATGGCTGCGGGCGGGGTCCAGCTAACCATCTTTACAACGGGTAGGGGTACCCCTGTAGGCAACCCGGTGATGCCCGTGATCAAGGTCACGGGCAACCCGTACACTTACGAGAAGATGTCGGACGATATAGACTTCGACGCTAGCAGCGTAATCACCAATGGTAGGAGTGTGGAGGAGGTGGGGGAGGAGCTGCTGCAACTTGTCTTAGAGGTCGCTAGCGGCAAACCTACGCGTGCGGAGCTCGGGGACTACACGGAGTTTGTTATACATAAGATATTGCCGTCGCTCTAAAAGCGCTCCCCACTAGACCAATAACACAAACATCGGTTGATGTGCACTAAGTATTTCTATCAGTGGTCTCGATGCTGTATAAGGGTGTTATGTATGGCCAAGTATAAGGTCGTGATAAACAAGGAGACATGCATAGCTGATGGCGTGTGCTGGTCGCTATGTCCACAAGTGTTCGAGATGGATGAGCAGGGGAAGAGCAGGATCGTAGAGAGCTTCAGAACTGAAGACTCCGAGAGCCGCTCGGAGGGTATAATAGGTGATGACCTCATAGACTGTGCTAGGGCCGCCGCGGACGCGTGCCCTACGGCGTCTATAGTAATCGAGGAGGTCAAGGAGTAACCTCTGGAAGCGGATGTAGTATAGAAAAAGCGTTTTTACCGTTTACAATTGATAAATAAGGTCACGTCTCATTCTACGGTACGTCTCCATAGGGATGCTGAGGAGCTTCACCCTCTACAAGAGGAGCTGTGAGTTAATACATAGGTAATAAGGGGTGGTAGGGGGACTGTGTAGTGAGGCATGGTGCCGCCGGCGGGATTTGAACCCGCGACAACCGGATCTCCCAGGGGCTACCCGTATGAGTCCGGCGCTCTGACCAGGCTGAGCTACGGCGGCACCTCCAGTGATTACCCCTCTAGGTGCTGAACTTATAAGCATAATGTGGCTTGGGGATGGGAGGTCTTGTTGTGGCGGGCCCGCCGGGATTTGAACCCGGGACCTCCGCGCAGCTTAGGGGCGCTGCTCTACGGGTTAAAAGCCCGCCGCTCTACCGGGCTGAGCTACGGGCCCGCCATACCTTCTCATCTGGGAATTGGGTTTATTAAGCTTCTCAGACGTGGTGTCTGTGGGTAACACCTATTTACTCACCTTTCGCAGAAGTTAGCCTCAGACTGCCAATGGGGGTGCAGGGTCTACATGTCGCTTTCGCGTGATATGCTAAAGAAGATCTTGGAGCACGAACTAGTGCCCAAGCACGAGATAGCCTCTCCAGAGGAGGTGGCAGAGGTGCTGAGGCGCTACGGGATAAAGCCTGAGGAGCTTCCATGGATAAGGTCGTCGGACCCAGTGGTCAGGGCTATAGGTGCGAGACCAGGCGATGTGATTAAAATAGTTAGAAAGAGCCCTACAGCAGGAGAGATCATTGTTTATAGATACGTTGTTCCGGGTTGATGAGCCTTGTCAGGGATAAAGGCTCGTTTCGAACCCCTTCCCAGGGCGCACCCATCCCCTGGTGCAGAGCTCAGTCATGAGGATAGATGGGCTCTTCTAAAGAGCTTCCTTGAGGAGCGTGGGCTGGTTAGGCATCACATAGATTCATACAACCGGTTCATAACACAGATGCTTGGGGAGATAATAAGGGAGGAGTCTGTTATAGAGACCTCGATACCGGGGCTAAAGATCGTTATAAAGGGCTTCAGGCTAGGCGACCCGCAGGTAAAGGAGGTCGATGGAAGCGTAAACCGCAATATAACGCCTATGGAGTGTAGGCATAGGAACCTGACCTATGCCGCTCCCCTATACATAACGCTGGTGCAATACGAGAACGGGATCGCCTCAAACCCTGTTGAGGTGTACATAGGCGATATACCGATAATGGTCAAGTCGGTGAAGGACCCGCTGTCGCGCATGACCCCGGAGGAGCTCATTAAGATGGGTGAGGACCCCCGCGACCCCGGAGGATACTTCATCATAGACGGTTCTGAGAGAGTAATTGTCATTCAGGAGGATGTAGCCCCTAACCGGATAATAGTCGACTATGGGCGTGAAGGGCTCAACATAACTCATACAGCGAAGGTGGTATCCGCTACTGCGGGCTATAGAATACCTATAATACTAGATAGGCATAAGGACGGAACTCTGCACGTATCGTTCCCAGCTGTCCCCGGGAAGATCCCGTTTGTAATACTTATGAGGGCTCTAGGGCTCGAGCGCGATGTCGATATAGTCTATGCTGTCTCGCCGGACCCAGAGATACAGAAGGAGCTACTCCCATCGTTTGCCCAAGCAGGAGCTATATCGACTGTTGAAGATGCCCTAGACTTCATAGGGGCTAGGATAGCGATAGGGCAGGTGCGCGAGAGTAGGATCGAGCGTGCTAAGTACGTACTGGATAGGTACTTCCTGCCGCACATAGGTACGAAGCCCGAGGATAGGCTCAAGAAGGCCCTGTTCCTAGGGCAGATGGCGGCGAAGCTCATAGAGCTGATGCTGGGGCGTAGGAAGCCCGATGATAAGGACCACTACGCCAACAAGAGGGTTAAGCTAGCGGGAGAGATGCTCGCGATCCTATTCAGGGTTGCGTTCAGGAGCTTCATAAGGGACTTCAGGTACCAGCTTGAGCGTGCCCGTACACGCGACAAGAGGCTGGGGCTATCGCTATTCGTCAGGAGTGACATAATTACCGAGAGGATAAGGCATGCGCTAGCTACGGGAACCTGGATCGG
>QMWY01000041.1 GCA_003661865.1 Thermoprotei archaeon | reverse complement strand
CCTCGCCCGATAGACATGCAGTAAAGGCCCTAACGAGCTCTTCATCAACGCTAATCCTCCCCTCATCACCTGTCTCGCTACGCTGCTCAAGACCACTGCTCTTCGCCATCCTCTGCTTGATAACGGCCAGAGCCTTGCGGGTAACCCCATGCTCGCTAAGCACGGGCGCAAACTCGTCGCGGCACCTCCTAAGGGCTCTGACAACAAGCCTCCGCTGGACTGTTGCAGCACTCTCAGGCACAATCATCTTTGCCAGGACTGATGGGGGTATTCTCAGCGGGTTTATCGATAGCTCAACCGTCCTCACGATACCATGCATGGGCCTTAGCGTAACGTACTCGCCATGAACATCGTAGACAACCGTTACCCCTCCCAGCCCTGCAACCCTATCGAGGATCACGGCAACGGTGTTGCTCTTACCTGAACCTGTGGCTCCCGTTATGAATAGGTGCTTAGTTAGGGCATTTACATTAACCTTAACCACGACATCGGGTCTTCCAACCAGGTGCCCTATGGGGATCGACGCGTCGCTACTCGAGGAGAAAAGCTTTGATAGGATTTCGCTAGGCGCTAGGTAAACCTGCGCATCCGGTGGCGGTGGAACCCTTGGCACCGTGACCTCGCCGCTCCTCCTGATCGCGGCGATTATCCTCAAGAACGACCGGCCGTACTTCCCCAGTCCCCCCTCAAACTCGTCGTAAAGCTCACCACTTGTAACAATGGCAGCACCACTAACTGGAACACTCCTCCTGAATGCAGTTGAACTAACCACCCCCACGAGGCATAGAGCCTCCTCGGAGCCGTTGTAGGGATCCCTGTACCTGATCTCTATAGTTGCGTAGGTGCCTAGGGGTATGGGATGAGTCGACACAACCTCAGCTCCCAAGGGACTTGCGCTGTTCCCAACCTTGCCCAGAACTACAGGAGACCTGCATATCAATAGCTGCCCCACCTACCCTAACTGTATAGATATATGGTTTACTGGGGGAGTTTTAGAGGTAGAACCCCTGGGATCTTTCATCGCTAACCTTATAACCTAAGGCACAACCTCTAAGATCGGTGTACAGTGATGACTGAGGACGTGTCCAGCAAGCACAGCAAGGCTCCTAGCAGAGGGATGTGGATAGAGAACGACGTGATGTATGTGGCGGGGGAGGAGTTTATTGAGCGTGTCGCCAGCGCCCTAGCCTCTCCGACTAGGCTACGCGTACTGGGCCTGATAATGAAGGAGAACATGGGGATCGAGGAGCTCGCCGAGAAGCTCAAGCACAGCAAGGCCAACATAAGCACCCACGTCAAAAGGCTTGAGGAGGCGAGCCTGGTTAAGCCCATGTATGTGCCGGGACAGAGGGGTATAAAGAAGATCGCCAAGCCTATAGTAAGGGAGGTGCGGATCCTCCTATACACCCTTGCCGAGGAGGTTGAGAGGCGTATGAAGGAGGCACCCCTCCCCCCAGAAGAGCTTGAGGAGGAGGGCTAGGTTCTGAGAATGCTCTTCATGAAGTAGAGGTAGAGAAGCGCCGGGGATAGGGGCCTACTCTTAAACTCTGGATGCGCTTGAGTCCCCATGTAGACGTGCTTCCCCTTAAGCTCCATGATCTCTATGACCACCTCGTCCCCTTCGAAGCTATAGCCGCTAACCCTAAACCCGCTGCTCTCAAAGTAGTCGAGGTACTTGGTGTTTATGTAGTACCTATGCCTATGCCTCTCGTAAACTACATCCTTACCCCCATAAGCCTCGTACGCCTTAGTACCCTTGACAAGCCATATGGGCTTCGCCCCTAGCCTCATCGTACCCCCTAGGCCCTTTATATGCCTCTGACTCTCCATGAGGTCAACCACTGGGTAGGGGGTGTTCGGGTCTAGCTCGGTGCTATTCGCCCTCTCCCATCCGATCACGTTCCGCGAGAATTCAACTACCATTAGCTGGAGCCCAAAGCATATGCCTATGGTTGGGATCCCGCTCTCGCGTAGGTACTTTATCGCAGCGATCTTCCCCTCGGTACCCCGTCTACCAAACCCTGGTAGTATCACGGCGCCCTCAACCCCTCTAAGGGCATCCTCAATGCTTAGCTTGCCCTGCTCTATATCTGTCCCCTCCACCCACCTGAGCACGGGCTTCGTCCCGAAGTGCGCAGCGGAGTGTTTAAGCGCCTCTATAATGCTCATGTAGCTGTCCTTCAGGTGCGTGTACTTGCCTACCATAGCGATCACTACGCGCTTCTTAGAGCTCTTAACCCTGTTTACAAAGTCTATCCACCGCGTCAGGTCGGGTTCGCGGTACTCGAGCCCTAGCTTCTCAGCTATGTACTTATCGACTCCCTGGCTATGCAACACCAGCGGAACTTCGTATATTGTGTCCACATCATGGTTCGATACCACAGCCTCCGGAGGTACGTTTCCGTAAAGGGCTATCTTCCTCCTAGCCTCGGGGTTTAGCGGGGTTTCGCACCGCGCCACGATCATATCAGGTTGTATACCTATTCTTCTAAGCTCCTGAACACTGTGCTGAACAGGCTTTGTCTTCTGCTCACCGGTTGTCTTCAGGGTCGGTACCAGCGCAACGTGTATAAACATGGTGTTCCTGAAGCCCTCCTCAAGCCTCATCTGCCTAGCCGCCTCTAGGAAGGGAAGCCCCTCTATATCGCCCACAGTCCCCCCGATCTCTATCAGCACAACATCGGCTCCACTCTCCCGAGCGATCTCCCTGATCCTCGACTTGATCTCGTCTGTTATGTGGGGAATGATCTGTACGGTTGCACCGAGGTAGTCCCCACGCCTCTCCTTGGTTATAACGGATAGGTAGATCTGCCCCGTGGTGATATTGTTCTTCTTTGAGAGGTTCACATCGAGGAAGCGCTCGTAATGCCCTAGGTCGAGGTCCGTCTCACCACCGTCTTCGGTGACGAAGACCTCGCCATGGGCGTACGGGCTCATGGTCCCCGCATCGACGTTGAGGTAGGGGTCTATCTTTATCGCCGTCACGCTGTAGCCCATGGACTTTATCAGTAGGCCTATCGAGGCGGTAGTGACGCCCTTACCGACGCTGCTGAGCACGCCGCCCGTTATGAAGATGTACTTCGCCACTCTACGCCCAGTTGTAGAACTATGCTGCGCACCAGCCTATTTTAGTAACGTCTCCTACGGTAATGCACGGGGTTCGCCCATGCCCATCAACGCTAGGTTGATGAGGGTTCTTAGCAGCGGAGCGGTTCTGCAAGTAGCCCTGGACCTCCTAGACCTTGAGCGTGCAGTGCGGATCGCTCATGAGGTTCTGCGGGTATCGCCCAACATAATAATAGAGGTGGGTACCCCCCTCATAAAGAGCGTCGGTATGGAGGCTGTGAGAA
This sequence comes from Thermoprotei archaeon, assembly GCA_003661865.1. Lineage (GTDB taxonomy): Archaea > Thermoproteota > Thermoprotei_A > Sulfolobales > Ignisphaeraceae > QMWT01. The sequence goes on along the minus strand of QMWY01000041.1, from coordinate 4,672 downwards.
GACTTAGGAGGGAGTTCACAGATGCAGCGATACTCGCCGATATGAAGGCAGCTGACGTGGGGGGTTTAGAGGTGGAGATGGCGGCTAGCGCAGGCGCTGATGTTGTTACGGTACTGGGCGCTGTAGGCGATGAGGTTGTTAAGGAGGCGGTTGGGCGGGCTAGGGAGCTTGGAGTAGCTGTTCAGGTGGATACGATAGGTGTTAAGGATGTAGCTTCTAGGGCCAGGAAGGTTAAGGAGATAGGGGCGGATATAATCGGGCTCCACGTGGGCATCGATGTGCAGAGGAGAAGAGGTGTTACGGCTGCTTCCTTAGCTCCTAGTATACGTGGTATCAAATCCCTAGGGCTCCTCGTCTCGGTGGCGGGGGGTCTCACCCCCGAAACTATTCCTATAGTCGTGGAGCACGGTGCGGACATAGTTGTTGTTGGGGGTTACATAACACGATCAAGCAACCCCTACGAAGCCGCTAAGCGGTGCGTAGAGGCGCTAGGTGCCCGGGGTTAAGGCGTTACACCTCGCCGCCCTGCTTATCTAATATTCCTCTCGGTAAGCTAACAGTTTCGGTGTCATGGCATGGTGCTGAGCTACATAGACTTCGCTATCTCAGCTGTGCTCGCAGCGTCTGCCATAGTGCCTATAGTATACAGCGCGGCATCGAGGAGGGAGCGTGAGAACAGATCCGGGATAGGCGGTATCAGGGTAAGTACGGAGTCCGTTAGTAAAATGCTTAGCAGGGGCTATGCCTACACCGTGGACATAGGCGATTCTCTTGTTGTCGTGGTCGTGTTTAGTAAAGGCGGGGCTTCGAGGAGCTTCACGGATGCTGAGCCCATGCCTATCGAAGCTGTCTCTCCGGGAGGCGAGGCGGTCCTTGAGGCTGGCTTATGAAAGAAGAGCTGTTCTCCTTCTACAGCTCATAGGAATACTTGCATATACCTACTGGAGCTCGGGGAGACCCCTACTAGTACTGCTATGGGTTGTACTACTGGCCATAGCCCTGCTACCAGTACCTCTCGATAAGCACCCTAGATGCAGGGGGCCTGTCTATGCACTTAACATACTCTCTGTTCTGAGGGCGGCGTCACTCCTATACCTCTCGTCGATTACTCTGGCATCCCTAGGCGTAGCCCGTATGGGCTACTCTATACTCGTGTCGATCTCCTTAGTGGTGCTGGCGCTTAAGAGCGGGGCAAGATTCCGAAGTATCTACGCGGTGCTGGCGCCACCAGTAGTGCTGGCTCCTGTACTAGCCTATCTAATGCAGGGCCACACCCCTGCGCCTCTGCAGGCGCTCCCTGTACTGCCACTTCTCGTCCTCTCCCTCTCCCCCTTAGCGTCCAGCTACTGCAATGGAGACGCTCGTGAAGCGCTCCTCATACTTGCAGCAGCGTCGGGAGGTGGTCTAGGACTTGCCTTAGCACCCCTACCCGTAGGTTACAGGCTAGCACTTCTAGCCCTCTTGATGGTCACGGGCGCGACGCTAGATGTTATTGCGTTCGAGTACGACTCCCTCCTCCTGAGGCTGGGCAAGGGGGTGTCCATACTTACGGTGCTAGCAACGCAGCTCTACACGGGAGCCCTAGGCGTATCCATAGCAGTAGCTCTTGGCATGGCCCTTGCTTCGGAACTCTTGGGGGCGGGGATCGCGTCCTCTATGATGATGGGGCTAGCCGCGGCATCCATAACCTCTGTGGCTCTTCGCGACCTACACCCCCAGGCTACGAGGAGTGACGCTCTAGCGGCGCTTATTCCGAGAATGCTTGTGGTCGTAGCTATGGCGCTGGAGCCCAGGCTCTTATAAGAGACGGTCAAAAGCCCCGGATGGGAGGGGGCAAGCTATATCTCGTGTTCCCGCGGTACGTAGGATACTACGAGCCCGGGTATCCTCTCGCCGTACCACTGCAGGTTCTCCTGTATGAACCTCCTCTCGGATTCGTTGACCTTGAACTTGCGCCGCGCCCACTCAAGGCTCTCAGAGGTTATCCTCCCCCTCCCCTTAGAGGCCGCCATCCTCACCAACGCGTCGACCTCCGCAGCGTTGAACCACCTCGAGATCCTCACGATCTCGTCAACCACCTCCGGCTTAACCGAGACCCCGTACCTCTTGATCGCCCTAAGCGCTATCTGCCTTCTCATCTCCCTATCGGGGAACCCCATAACCACGACAACGTCGAGTCTGCCGGGCCTTATCAGGGCCCTATCTATTATGTCGGGGACGTTCGTAGTCATGACGGTGAAGGGCCTCGTCTGATCCTGCAGTATGTTGAGCCATACGTTAACCTCCGCTATGTACGCCTCGTGTATGGCCTGCATCCTCTGCACGAGGAAGTCGGCGTCGTCTACGAGGATCACGATGTCTTCCCGCCTCTTGAGGATACCGAAGATCTTGAACAGCGTCTTCTCGGTCATGCCGTACCACATGGAGCGGTAGCTACTGGGCATGAGCCTCACGAGCTTTCTGCTGAGTGCATGTGCAAGCGCCTCCGCAGTAACGGACTTACCTACGCCCGGAGGCCCTACTATTAGCATACCGCGGGGAGCATACATGGCCTTGCTCCTTATGGGGTCCACCACGAGCAGCTCGAACTCCTCGCGAAGCTTTGGGGGCAGATCGTTGAGGTTCCACATAGGCTTCTGAACAGGTATCCTTATAACAACGGGCTTTCCGTAGTCCTCCCTTATCCTAACCTTTATGATATCCGACTCTTCAACCCCCGCGAGCAGCACCCTGACATCGTCTATCGCCACGATGGAGGGTACGTAGAACCCTATCCTAGAGGCGTAGTGATCCACCACGTCCTGCATCTTCGCCAAGAGCCTCTCTAAGTCGTTAGCACTTAGCTTGGTGTCGGTTATTATAACAGCCGTTCCCTTGTTCTCTTCATCGGAGTCGAAGTCCACTACCTCGCTCTTAACTATGACCGATATGGCATTAAGCTTCTTCCCCCTTAGCAAAGCTAGGACCACGAAATCGGAGTCTAAGAGCTTCACCTCTGAGGCTATGTGTATGGTAAGCTGCTTCATGTACTCCGATAGGAGCCTGAAGAGCCACCTCAGCTTCTCCTTATCCTTAAACAATATCTTCCTGTACCCCCCATTCATGAGAAGCGATAGTATCTTTGCTGCGAAGCTAACAACATGTTCATTAACGTCGTCGATCACCACCGGGGCTATTACGAAGCCCTCAACGCCTCTAGGGAGGTCCTGAGATATATCAACGATCGAATACCTCAGCTCCTTGATCTCAGCACCCACTCTTTCCATGAACCCGGACCCGGTGCATATTAGGATTAGTCAGTATATTAACACTGCGTGAAACTTACGGCGATAGCAACCCGCCACTTTCGCCGGGGATACGGGGATCAGCCCTTACTTCCCCTACCCCACACCTCAACACCATCGCGGAGAATTGCTCGGACCCTATGGATGGGAATGGGCTTTACACCACTACCCGTGTCGACGTATACGTACCCCTTATCAACGCCTCTGACGTAGCGGAAGGACACCTCTACAAGTCCCTCAAACCTATCGACAAGGAGGAGGCTGTACCTATCTCTATCCTCGCACCCCCAGAGAACACGATTTATGGCTTCGCGTATCGTCCGGTTCTTCCACACAGTCCGCACCCTGTCTAGTCAGCTAAAGGAATTCTCATCACCTATCAAGCTGGGGAGTACTCATCACCGCGAGGATCGTTATCTGCAGCAAGTATATAGTTTTCGAAGATGCAGGCACCCCTCAGCTAACTTCGGGTTCTTCATCGAATCCACCGATCCTCGAGGGGATCCTAGACATCATCGGGTCAGCACCTCGCCTGCTCGTCACAGCTCCCGTCGCCAGCTCTTCATCACCCCCATTACAGCTAATTAGCTCTACGACCCTTAGAAACCGTTCTAGGGCTCATCGGGTTGAGGAACATATACAAGTGTAGGGTCTGTAGAGCGTATACTGAGGAGCCTATACATTGCGGTACCCCTGCCCAGCTGCTGCTAGAGGCTGATAGGAGGGTTAGGCTTAGCAAGCTACTATCGTACATACTCAGGCATGATCCATCCTCTGTTGGGATCTCGCTGGATAAGGAGGGCTGGGTTCCTATAGAGGTCCTGGTAAGGGCTATTAGGGATAGGCGGAGGCGTAGCAACTACTCCTGGCTCACCTCCGAGCATATAGTAGCTGTGGCGCTCCTCGACCCCAAGGGCAGGTTCGAGCTTCGCGGAGGCGCGATCAGGGCTAGGTACGGGCATAGCAGGGGTGTACGCGTAAACATCAGGTACCCAGTTGACAAGGCGGTAAGGGTACTGTACCACGGAACCGAGAAGCGTTACCTAAAGAGCATACTGAGCGAGGGTATCAAGCCCATGAGGAGGCTGTACGTGCACCTCTCAGCAACAGTATCCGATGCCTGTACTGTTGGCAGAAGGCATGGACCTGAACCCGTGGTTCTAGTTGTGGACGCGGAGTGTGTAAGGCTCCACAGAGATGTTTTGAAGGCATCGCCGCGCGTGTACCTTACGGAGTTTGTGGAGCCTGAGTGCATCAAGAACGTTTTGAGCTGCGGCGAAGCCTCCTCAGAACCTCCCTGACTATAGGGCTGTCTATAGGAAGCCTAGAGAAGCTCATCGGGGGTCTAAAACCGGGGACCAGTGCCCTGAGCTCAGACAGGGTTATGG
>QMWY01000040.1 GCA_003661865.1 Thermoprotei archaeon | reverse complement strand
GATCTATATGTTCCGGGCTTCCAGCTCTGTAGGCTAGGCATGGCTGGCCTGCTCCATGGAGAGGCATCGGTTTAGAGCTGTATTACGCGATGTATTACGGGGAGCTGCTGTGGCCTCAACCGTTGTGATCTTAGTGAGGATACCCCGGGAGCTCAAGGAGAGGATGGAGAGGATCCCTGGGGTTAACTGGAGCGAGGTTATCAGAAAGCTTCTCGAGGAGGCTGTAGCGCGATACGAGGCCGAGGCTGTGATCAGGAGGGTGGAGCAGCACCTCAGCGACGTACCTGAGCTCCCCCCAGGCACGGTCTCTAGGTGGGTGAGGAGCGATAGAGGAAGTCGTTGATTCCTCAGCCCTGGCCAAGTTCCTGCTCAAGGAGAAGGGCTGGGAAAGGGTTCGCGAAGTGCTCCGCGGAAGGCCCTATATACTGGGGCTGGAGGAGGTGGCCAACGCTCTCTGGAAAAGGGTTGTTCTGTTAAGGGATGTAGGGCGTGGAAAAGCGGTGGTGCTGCTGAATGACCTGCTTGGTATGGGGCGGGGCGTGCTGAGGATAGAGCCCCAGGAGTGGTACATACACCATGCCTTCGAGATAGCGGTGCGCAAGGGCATAACTATCTACGATGCCCTGTTCATAGCCCAGGCCCTTAGTAAGGGTGCAGCCCTTGTGACCTCGGACGAGGAGCAGTACAGGAAGGCGTTGGAGTTGGGGCTCCCAGCTGGTTTAGAGGCTAGGGTGTAGAGGAGGGCTTGCGCTGAGCGTGGTTACCGAGGTCGTGCGGGCCTGACGTCCTAGACGGTATGGATACGGGGCCCCACCCTTTTCCATGCCCTAACCTCTCAGCGATCTCCCCATATCAGCTTCCTCCTGTTCTATAACATTCTCTACATCGTCTCTCCTACACCAGCACCCGCATCTCGACGAGGCCTAGCCTGGGCATCCGGTCTTGAGCAGCACCTGTAGAGAGCCGAGCTCAAGAGCTCCGGGGCTCGACACCTATAAGAGGTCTTCCAGAGGATGGCATTACCCATTGCTTTGGGATCGTGATGGTGGGAGTTAATACTTGTTCCAACTCCTGAAACAGTCGTTAAGAGCATCGTGGTATGCCCTAAACAAGTACTTTGTAGCCGGTATGGCGCATCAGGGAGGCACGGTCTTTCTGAACCCCTTTGAAGAGATACTGTTCTGCATCCCATGCCTTGGATCCCTCGTTGCACGGGGGCTAACCATTGTGTAAGTGGGGTACGGGAATGGGGTCTGAGGCGGGGATGGGTAGTAGAGGCGTTAGGCAGGGTTAGGGATGCGCAGCTGCCCTCTGATGGGTAATGATGCAGAACGATCGGCCCTGTCCTAGCTCAAGGGCTTTTTATTGACCATATGGTTTGACCGACCGGTAAGTTTATAAATAGCCCCGGCCAACTATTGACCCGGTGGTCAGGCATTGGCGAGTGCAGCGAGAATAGCTGCTCACCTGAAGAAGTACCTGATAGCCTATGTGATACTAGCAATTCTTATCGCCCTCCCCATCGGGTACTATAACGCGGGTTTCTTCAAGGCCCATAAGGAGATCGTTAAGAATGTGATACTCGTCCTTGCTATAGGGACTCTTCTCCCATCGATGATACAGCTGCGATCGGAGAGGATGGGTGGGGAGCTGCGGTCGAAGCTGAAGGAGGCGGCCGTCGCGATAACCATAATATTTGTTGTCACGCCGCTGATCGCAATGGTGTTTGCGGCCCATATAGGTGATAAGGTCATCGGTATCGGTTACATCGCCGCCAATTCCGTGCCTGCATCAAGCGCTTCGGTAGCCTACGTTATGCTTGCCGAGGGCAATATAGAGCTTGCAACGGCTCTGGTTATCCTAAGCATACTTATAGCACTGTTCGCCGCGCCAGCCTACATAGCCCTGTATGCGCAAAGCGTCCATGTAGCCCTGCCAATAACAGCCCTGGTGAAATCTGTTGTGATAGCCCTCCTACTCCCGCTGGTCCTTGGGCAGGCGATAAGGTACTGCTTCATAAAGAGGAGGGCTGGTGAGCCGGCCCGCGCCTCCGAGAGCAGCGGGGGGAGTGTGCCGAGTGCTGAGGACAGGATTATGAGGAGGATAAAGCCGTACCTATCTATATGGACCGTGACCTTTATGCTGGCACTGATAGGGGTTCTAATAGCTAACAAGGCCAGGCTGCTCATATCAAACCCAGGCCTAGCACTCTACATCATCTCGGCGCAGCTGGTGATCTACGCAACAGTCATACTATCGCTCATAGCCGCCAGCAGGGCGCTGGGCATAGGGTACAGGGAGCATATGGCGATGACATTCATCTCCCTAACCAAGAACGAAAGCGTTGCAGCAACCATGGCTGTCCTGGCCATAGGCCCGACAGCCGCCCTCCCAGCAGCTCTGATCCCGGCTATACAGCCCCTAGTAGCGACGCTCTACATTTCAATAGCGCATACCGTAAGAAGAGTACTCGGGGGTCGGGGTAAGGAGCAATGATTAGAGATAGGGGCGATGTGAGAGAGAGGATAGTGTCAGCCGCTATGAAGGTCTTCTCGAGATATGGCTTTTTCAAGGCACCGGTACACCTCATAGCTAAGGAAGCAGGGGTTTCTAAGGGCCTGGTGTTCTGGTACTTCAGGAGCAAACAAGAGCTGGTTATCGAGGTTGCTAAGCGGAGCCTCCCACTAGAAATCGTTGATTCATGCCTAGAATCTGGCTTAAGCGGCGAAAAAATACTTGAGTGCATAGGGAAAGGCTATCTAGAGAAGTATAGGGACCCTGTTCAACGGAATCTCCTTTTGCATGCAATGGCTCTAGAAACCCTGTACAAGGAGATAGCTGAAGAGATGAATAGTTTATGCGAAGAAAGAATAGATAAGGTAGCGGAAAGGGTATTCGGTAAGCCTTCGATTAAGGGGAAGGTCGCTCTAAGAGCATTCTTCGGAGGATTAATGTGCTATACACTTAGAAGACCTAGGGATATCGATGAGGAAGCTTTCCTAAAGGATCTGATAGACATAACGGTAGCTGGATTTAGAAACGGAACAGCACCCTGAATCATGTAGAGTTTACGTGATATGGGTGGGGCCGTAACCGTTAAGATACCTCGCGTTGATGTTAAGAGGCTCCGGTTAGAGGCTGAAGGGCGTGGAGTTGCAGTTGAAGAGTACCTGTCGGAGCTCCTGACACTAGACCTCGGCCCGAGGAACAAGGCTTAAAGGAGCTGTAATGAGGACCAATTCCTTCGACCCATCTTGATGAGGATCCTAGGGAGAAGCTGCAAGGGTTCTGAAATACTCTCCAGACAAAGATGTTGTTAAGGATCCTCTTCCTGAAGCACGGCTATCCTATGGGAAGAGTTAGGAAGAACGCCCAGGGTGTCACAGGATACAGTTCCGTAGTGACGCACCTCCGCATGAATGCTGCGGCTCACGTATTTACCCTAGCTTTCGGTGATAGCATAGGGGTAACCCTTTTTAGAACCAGACCACGCCGTTATTACACGATGGATGATGGGCTTAGAAGGCAGCACCGTCAAGGAGTTCAAGCCTTCGCCTAAGCTGGTGAGGATCTACTGGGTGTATAGCCTGTGGTACTTAATCCCAGCGGTAATTACCTGCCTCCTGATAGCTGTTGCCAACCCGCTACTCTCAGCGGCTCTGCTAGTTGTGCTCGTGGGCGTACCGGGTGATCTTCCTAGTGTACTGGATACCTAGGTTCTATAGGAGCGTTGCATTCAAGCTTGAGAAAGACCATGCATACGCCAAGTACGGTGTCTGGTGGGTTAAGGAGAAGCGCGTTCCATACAACCTGGTATCTGAGGTTAGGCTAAGGCATGGACCCCTCCAGAGGTCTCTGGGCCTAGCATGTGTTGATATATACACCCCGGCTACCGGAGCCGTAAGACCTGAGCTGACCTTCTTCCAGCTAGACAGCGACGAGGCGGAGAAGGTAGCGTCGGAGCTAAGGTTCAGGGTAGGTATACTATCGAGTAAGGAGAGGAGGGTTATTGAGGAGGAGATCCTTGAAGAGCTTAAATCTATAAAGAGGATACTCGAGTCGTTAGTGAGAAAGGAAGGCTGACTCTATGTACCGAACAGTATTTCCCTACAGTTCGAAACTCCAGCCCGTATCCAGTGCATATAAAGGAATCTATTCTCTGCGAAGCGGCGCGCTACAAGGACTTGAGGAATTTAGAATAGTGTCGCTCTACCTAGCCCTTAGCCTTGGGTTGACATACTCCTCCATCGCGTAGCCTACCTGTGCAAAGCCTAGGACGCTTAGCGTTATCATGAGGCCCGGTGCTGTTATCCACCACCACGCGCCGCTGGAGATCGCGCCGGAGCGCTGGGCCCAGTATATCATCGTTCCCCAGCTCTTCTGCGTCGGGTCCCCGAGCCCTAGGAAGCTCAGTGACGCCTCAGCTATCATAGCGCCCCCCGCCCTGAGCACTATGAACGCTACCAGCAGCGGTAGGAGCTGCGGCAGGATGTGCTTGAACATGATCCAGGATCCCGATGCCCCAACAGCCCTCGCCGCCTCTACGTAGACGTTCTGCTTGAGCGATAGGGTCTGGGCCCTGACAAGCCTAGCGACGCTGGGCCAGCTGAAGATCGTTATAACCAGGATTATGTTCTGGTAGCCCTGCCCCAGCATCGCTGCTAGGAGTATCATGAAGGGGAGCACCGGGATCAGCATCATGGTGTCGGTAACCGTCAGCAGCACCTCATCGACGAACCCCCCGACGTACCCCGCGATGAGCCCTATCACCGTTCCGAGGATCACCGTGGCGGCTGCCGCGGTGAAACCTACGAGGAGCGATATGCGGGCCCCGTATACGAGCTCGCTGAATATGTCCTGCCCCATATCGTTAGTCCCCAGTAGGTGCCTCCAGCTGGGAGGCTCGAAGGGGGCCCCGGTTGTCTCCCACGGGTTGTAGGGGGCTATGGCCTGGGGGAATAGGGCCATGGCTATGGGTATCGATAGGAGTATCAGCCCTACGAGCCCCCTGTTGTTCATTATGAATATCGCCTTGGACGCCTCCCCAAGCCTCCTTAGGAAGCGGGTCACGTCACCCCTATTCATAGCAGCTTCACCCTCGGGTCTATGAATGCGTAGAGGATCTCAGCTATGGTTATCAGGGTTAGGGTGAGGGCCGAGACGTAGATCACTATCCCTAGGAGCAGCGGGTAGTCGGTCATGTAGACAGCCTCGTACATCAGCTTCCCGACCCCGGGTAGGGAGAACACGACCTCCACAAGGAGCGCCCCGCCTATCGAGTACCCGAGGTCTAGGGCTAGGTAGGTGAGCACGGGTAGCGATGCTGGTCTAAGGGCGTGGCGGAACAGCACCTCCTTATCGCTGAGCCCCTTGGCCTTAGCAACCATTACGAAGTCCTCTGTGAGGACATCGACTACGGAGTTGCGCGACAGTATGAAGTACACTGAGGTCCCTAGGAGCACTAGGGTCGTCATAGGGAGCCATAGGTGCCACATGACGTCGGCTATGAAGTCCAGGGTGCTCCTGTAGGTGGCGCCGTAGGTGTAGGCACCGTAGAGCGGCGCAACCCTCAGGTAGTAGCCGAAGACTATTAGGAGCACTAGGCCAAGCCAGAAGGAGGGCATGGAGCGTATGAACATGAACGTGTTGAACATCCCTGCCTCGAGCTTAGACCCCCTCTTGTAAGCCGCCAGCGCCCCGAGGGTGATCCCGAACAGCGCTGAGAGCACGACGGATGTCGTCACCAGGGCAACTGTCCATGGAAGCGCCTGCATGATCACCTCCGAAACGGGTTTGAGGTAGTAGAACGAGATGCCTATGTTGCCCCTAAGGAAGAACTCCTTGAGGAAAGCTACGTACTGAACCCACAGGGGCTTATCCAGGCCGAACTCCTTTATCAGGGCCTCGCGGAGCTCGGGTGATATGTTCGGGTTCTCTATTAGGTAGGCGAAGGCTCCCCCGGGCATGAGCCGGGGTATGATGAAGGTTACGCTGACTATTATGAAAAAGACTAGGATTCGGGACGCGACCTTGCGGGCTACGTACCTAGCGATCCCGGGCATCGCCCCCTATCCCTTCACCTTCTCCTTAGGGCGAGCGCCACGGCCCCCACTATCACCACCACGATCACGAGGGCTATCACGCCCATCATCGTCGGCGGGATCCCCTTCTCAACGGTAACGGTCTTCACAAGGGTTGTGGTCACTGTTGCCCCTGGAGCACCAGCCGCGGTTACAGTCACGGTCTTCTCAACGGTCTTGGTAACGGTAACGGTCCTTCCCGGAGCGGTTGCCGTCACCGTCACCTTCGGAGTGGTCTTCGGAGTCGTTGGGGTTGTTGGGCTTGGCTTGGGCGTGGTCTTCGGGGTTGTTGGTGTTGTCTTAGGTGTTGTGGGTGTAGGCTTCGGGGTGGTCTTCGGGGGCTTGTTTATCTCTAGGCTGTACACGTTCATGAAGCTGAACCAGTTGTCTGGGCCCATGAATGGGCCTACGACCCAGCCCTCGAACTTGTCGACCCTATAGGCGAAGACGAACTGCTGGTGAACAGCGTTTAGCAGCGGCACCTTCTCGGCTAGGATCTCCTGTATCTTCCACACGATCTCCTTGCGCTTCTCTAGGTCTACGGTGAACCTCTGCTGCTCAAGCAGCTTGTCTAGCTCGGGGAAGGAGCACTTACCTATGTTCCACCCTCCCTTGCTGTGGAACAGGTCGTAGAGTATATCCGGGTCTAGGTCGCCTATACCGCCGATCACCAGCATGTCGAAGTCTCTGCTCATGAGCTTGTTCACTAGGGTTGTCCACTCCAGCGGCTGGTACTTGACCCTTATACCGACCTTCTTCAGGTTGTTCGCGATGATCTCTCCCCACCTGACCCTCAGCGGGTCGTAGCTCGGTGAGTAGATCGCTAGTGTGAATGGCTTGCCGTCAGGGGTCTCGCGCCACCCATCGCCATTCACATCCTTTATCCCGAGCTCGTCCAGCAGCTTCTTAGCGGCCTCTAGGCTGAACGGGTACTTCTTCTCCTTAGGCGGCAGGTTCGGGTTGGCCCACGGCTTCAGGGTTGGCGGTAGCCTGCCGAGGCTACCGGGCAGGGCGTAGCCTTGGTAGATCACGTTCACGACGTAGGTCAGGTTTATGAGGTGGTGGACCGCCTGCCTAAACTTCGTTAGGTTCATGGGCCACCTCTTGCAGTTGAAGTACATGAACCTAGCTCCGAATTCGGTGACCGCGTGTAGCCTCACGTCCTTTATCTTCTTGACCTTGGGTACGGATGCGTAGGGTATGCTCCAGGTCATTACGTCGACCTCTCCCCTCTCGAACGCTAGGAGCATAGCCTCGGGATTGGATATTATCGGGAAGATTATCTCGTCGATGAGTGGCCTCCCTAGGTAGTACCTCGGGTTTGCCTTGAGCTTGTAGTACTGCTGCGGCTTGTGCTCAACGAATATGAAGGGGCCGCTCCCGATCGGGTGCTCGTTCTTGAACTTCAGTATGTTCTCGATCCCCTCCCATATGTGCTTGGGCACTATGTATATCCTCTCCGCAAGCCTCAGTAGGAAGGGGGCGTAGGGCTTCTTCAGGTATATCTTCACGGTGTACCTATCAACGGCCTCGGCGTGGTCTATGAGCACGGCTACGCTCGCCCACCTGGTCTTGTTACCTATCCTAGCCATGAGGTTGTAGGTGAACGCAACGTCCTCAGCAGTCACGGGCTTGCCGTCGTGCCAGGTTGCGTTCTCAAAGAGCTTAAATGTCCATACCTTACCGTCTGGCGATACGCTCCACTCCTTGGCGAGCCTACCGGCGAACTTCAGGTCGGGCGTCAGGATCACTAAGGTATCGTACACCAGGTCTATGATCTCCGCCTCCCAGCTCGTGGTGAAGGTGAACGGGTTTAGCGTACCGGCCTCGCCCATGAGCGGCACTCTAAGGGTACCGCCGGTCTTCATCCATGGCTCCCGGTGTATGTAGTCGAAGATGTTTGCGTAGAGCCCACCTCCCTGCGCATGGGTTACTACAGGGCTACTCACCGGGGCCGCTATGGCTAGGAGGAGCACAGCTGCTATGACAAGGGCTAGGGCTCTTCTCATCGCAAAACACCTATATGCGCGGTTCGTTAAATTATGTTGAGAAGCCGAAAATAAGCGTTGCTATCCCGTTACATGCGGTGGTGCTGGTTTGAAGAGGTTCAGCGAGGTGTTTAGGGATTCTAGGAGCTCCGTGCTAGCCGCCATGGCCAGGGCGCTCCTAGCTCTTGAAGATGTTGATGAGGAGCTGGGGGAGGTCAGGGGTGTTGAGGTCGATCCCTCCTCCCTCGATGTGGAGTACCTGGAGAGGACCGGTGCCCCGATCAGGATCCTCGTAGCTGCTCCTGGCAGGGAAGGGGTGCTTGATGAGGGGGAGGGCTACGTGATCGAGGCTGCCCCCTATGCGGAGGACAACGTGTGGAGGCTCTACGAGGAGCTGGCAACGCTCTTC
>QMWY01000039.1 GCA_003661865.1 Thermoprotei archaeon | reverse complement strand
GGCGTTGTACTCCTCGGGTGAGATCCCGCGGAACTCGGTGTAGTAGAGCCTTGCGAGGGGTGTGAGCTGCTCGAAGCTCAGGGGCCCCTCGCTCTCCGGAGCCTTTATGCTCGATACGACGCAGTCCTCCAGAAGCATCAGGTCCTCAAGCGTAACCCCCGTAGGCTCGTCGGGGTCGCGGGACCCCAGCTCCTTCACCAGGAGCTCTGCGAAGCCCATGGGATCGTCGAATGGCTTCACAACCCTTACACCACACCTAGAAGCGATCCTGAGCAGGTTTGGCAGTAGGCACTCAGGGCCCTCCAAAACTAACCAGCCTCCTCAGAGAAAGGGATGTGCAGAGGTAAAAACCTGTTTCCCAACAAGTCCTCAGCTCTCAAGCCCTGCGCCTAGCTAGGAGCAGTAGTGCCGCTGCCACAGCTATCGCCATGAAGGCGGCTGCGGCGGGGATAGCGCTGCTCATACCGCCGGGCTCTACGAACTCCAGCGTCCCTCCAACGAGCGGAGGTGTCGCCGGGACGGGGGTTGTTGGGGGTGCTGTGGTTGCTGCCGTAGTTGTTACCGGGCTTGCGGTGGTTGGGCTAGGTGTTGCCGTAGTCGTAGTGGTGATCGTTGTTGTAGGCGGCGGTGTTGTTGGTGTGGTTGCTGTAGCAGCCCTGATCTCTCCATGAAACCTGGGCAGGTCTCCATACCTATCTCCAACGACATAGCCACTAGGCAAGATCCCTACGAGGGCCAGCACAGCCTCGCTCGCACTCTCTGAAGCAGGGAATGCGATCTCGAACCAGCCGCTGCTATTGCTCTTAACAACCAGCGCCACAACACCATCGCTCTCCCGGTAGTTCATAGCCCCGAGTACCGAGGTGTTGGCTACTGGCTCATCTCCGCTATAGACGGCGCCCTCAACCTCTATCGGTGTTCCTATCGAAGCCTCCCAATCACACCACATACTGGTGCATTGCGTACTGCCTATCCTCTTAATCTCTATGTATCCGGGAAGCTCTGCCCTCCATAGGGATCCTCCCCAGCCCGCCCAGCCTAGCCTTACGGATGCAAACACCCATCCATAGAACCCCCTTGGCGCAGAGAACTCTACGGACTCACCACCCTTCAGGAGGGCTATGAACGATGTGTAGTTGCTACTATAGCAGAGGGGCATCTCGTGTTTTAGGTATACAGGCAGCTTTGCAGTGTAGTTCTCGTTGATGCTAACTCTGTACACGCCCGCCGATACCTCTTCACTGCTTATCGGGAAGCCTAGGACGTTGTCGATGATCCACGGCTCGAGCTCCGTAAAGTCGTAGGCGGCGTACTCACCATCGCTAACCACCGCCAGCACAGGTACTCCACGGATCATTGCGTATATATTCCTTGGATCCTTTAGGTGCTCGGCCAGTATATCGCCTATGGGCACGGCAGCCAGACCTTGCTCATCGGTTGTCGCGTTGAGCACCTCAGTATCGTTCCAGGGTAGGTAGAAGTACACTGTTAACCCTGGAGCGGGCTCCCCATTCCTAGTTACGTGTGCTACGAGCTTGGGCTCGGGATACGTGCTTACGTAGACCGATATGTCTAGGGGTGGAGGTGTGGGAGCTGTTGTTGCGGTTGTCGGTGGCGCGATCTCGTAGCTTTCTACATAGATGCTCCTATCACCCCTCATACAGTAGGTCTCGTTCCCGACCTCAACGGATATTAAATGTACATCGACGTTCCTGACCCCGGTTACGTTGAGGAGTATGGTGGCGATGCCATTGGTTATGGTGGTGTTCATATCTATGTAGCTTGTCCATGTACCGTTGTCGTACTCCAGGTAGATGTTGTAGCGTAGAACCCCGCTGGATATGGCGCGCAGGCGTGTATCGAAGACCACTACGGGTATCGATAAGTTCTCCTCGGTCGTTACGTAGCTCGCGTAATCTATAGGTATGACCGTGTAGGCAACATGGCTACAGAGATCCATACCCTCAACCAGCCAGCGTGTAAACCACGGATTCTCAGGGTACATGGCTTCTATAGAGAGGTAATACTCACCAGGCTGGGGTAGGTCTACGTAGAGGTGCGTAACCCCGTTGCTGAAATCCAGCGATGTATTGTAGGACTCGCTGTAGTCACCGCTGTGTAGGTGCACAGTCACGTTAATCGTTCCATTGAAGGGAGCACCACTGAAGGTGGTTGCATATAGGGTTATGTTGGCACTGTCCCTGACCTCTGCACCACCCTCTAGAATAGCCCCTACATAAGCAATCCTATAGCTCTCCAGTCCCACAGTCTCCACTGTTCGGGTGCTACTCCCGATCGGATCGTACTGAGTGAGGTCAATACCTGCGGGGGAGACGCACGATGGTGCCTTAACTACTATGCGGGCGAGTCCGTAGCTTCCAGTGGTCCCGGTGTAGTTCTCGGCGAATGGCTCCTCCCAGCAGCTGTAGCTGAGGGTTGCTACGAAGCTCTTTCCGCTCACAGGCCCTGCGCCGCTTAGCGCAACCACGTTCAGCGTTGCTGTCGAGTTCACCTCGACGAAGCTGCTGTCGAGGAACAGTATGTAGATCCCCGAGGTGCTGTTGACGACTCCATGGGATGGGTAGGGGGTCCACTCAGCCCTCCTCCCAGGCCTTGACTCGAAGATGCGGATCGCGCCGCCTTTCTCAACCACTACGCGGTGCCCAGCAGGCCTCTTCTCGATCACCACCACGCGCTTATGCTTGATCGGCTCTGTGGGCGCACCGCTGTACGCCACGATGGATGCCAGGATCAGCGTTATGAGGAGGAGTGCTGCCGCGTACACGGCTCCGCGGCTCATCAAGCCCCACCTGCTCGGAGACTCTATGCGCAGCAATAGAAATTAAGGTTTCCTTCAGTCCCCGCCCATCGACGGGATCTCTAGAGGTGGATGCACCTCTAGGGGTGTTAAACCGCATAGCAGCGAGAGCGTCTGGGCTATAGCAGCGATTGTAACTGCCAGAACCACCTCTCTGCTGCGCTGTGCAAGCCCTATGGCTGCTAGAAGCCCTAGGGGGATGTTTAGGAGGATCCTCAGCACGATCCCTGGCTTAGCTACTAGGGCTATAGGCGCTGATACTGCTAGAGGTGCTGCTATGGGTAGTGTATAGCTGGTGGCGAGCGCCGCTGCCACACCTATGAATGGGTTCTCCATGGAGCCCCAAGTCCACAGCTCCATACCCTCTACAACACCCCTGAGACCGCCTAGGGATAGCCCATGGCTAAGCGTCTTGGTAACAGCGACTGTTGGCGATGCCCCAGCTACCAGGGTATTTGCTACAGCCTCAGACACTATGTGTATGAGTAGCAGTAGGGATGTGAATAGAAGGAACCTGTGCAGATCCCTCTTAGCGAGCCAGAGCAGCGCCTCAGCGGCTGCATACATCACGTAGGTCCATGGATGGATGAGCGCTACAGCTAGGTAGAGAAGCGCTTTTGTAGATACCCCCCGCAGGTCTTGAGCGTTTATGGATAGTGCTAGTATTGCTAGTGGTAGCGCAATGCTGTTCGCCTGAAACCCCCCAGCTATAAAGGTCACCACGTTTGGCCCTAGGGCTGTGAGTAGAGCGGCTAGTAGAGCAGCCTTTGGGCAGAACCTCTTAGCGGCTATGTAGGACGAGGCTACGAGCATCGTTAAGGCAACAATGGGGTGCAGGATGTCTAGGAGTAGAACGGGTTCTTGAACAGCCTTATAGGCACTGTATAAAGCTATGAGGTACAAGGGCCTAGCCATAGCCCTAGTCATGGCGAGGGCTTCCGGAAGCCCAAACCTATCCGCAGCTAGGAAGAACCTCCAGTAGTAGTACGTATCGACACTAACGGGCTTCATACCGGGGTTCATAACTGGTGTGTGGAGCGCTAGGACCACGAACGTAGGGGTCAGTAGGGCAATTGTTAAAACGATTCTCAGGACGGGCTTGGTGCTAGGGGTTCTGCAGAGCCCCTGAACATCCTTCACACCTCTGCGCAGCAGCTGGTATAGGTTGTAGAGACCGGCGAAGATGAGCATCAGAGGCGTCGAATACTCAAGCACCCTCCAGAAAGACCTCCACACCAGGGCAGTGCTCCACGCTACATCCTTTGGAACTACACCTGCTAGAAACCCAGTGAACACCGCGGCGTATACAGCTGAGTACGTGGCCAATGCTAAGAAGAAGCCCCTTGCAACTGCTCGGCTACTGAGAAGCAGATACGCTACATAGGGGACCAGCGCCACTCCAAGGAGGATCCTCGCCAAGGGATTCTCTGCAGAGATGCATGCCAGGGATGCTAGCACAGCAGCGGTGGATAGCGCTAGGATAGTAGCACTGGCTCTGCACCTACCCCTACTAACAGCTACAAGGAGCAGTGTTAACGCTATAGACACCGCTGCGGCTATAGCCAATATGTAAACTGTTTCGTGTAGAGGCGGCGATGCGTAGAACACGGTTACGCGGTTCCACGTTAGAGCGGTTGGTATGGAGGTGCCGAGGAGCTCTAGGAGCATCAGGGTTGGTGGGAGCAAGAGAATACCTATGATGAGCTCGGCAACGTCTCTCCTACTCAAACCGGAGCACCTGTTTAGAGTAAGGGAAAAATGATTATCCTGTCTGCGGCCCTGCACCCCGGCGGCTCTTGGCATAGAAGTACGCTGCTAGGGCTGCCGCTACCACTGCTACTATGGCTAGCGCAGCGACTACCGGTAGAACCCATGGAGGTGTTACCTCAACAGTTGTGGTGACGGGTGTTGTCGCCACGGCAGTTACTGTGCGTACAACCGTCGTTCTCTCGGTACGTATCGCTGTTCTCACAGCTGTTTTGGTAACCTCAACAGTCTTGGTAGCTGTGACGGGTCTTGTCCTCGTGGTCGCCACGGTCATCGTCCTGGTTGTTGCAACAGTGGTGGTTGTCGTCACAGGGGTAGCCGTTATGACCACCGTGGTCTTTGTGAAGGGCTTGGTAACGGTCTGAACCACTGTGGTTGTAGCGGTTGTTCTGAACGGGGTTGTCACAGTTACGATAGGTGTTGTTACGGGAGTAGCTATCCTAAACGCTACGGGTGCGAACATGGTGAAGTGCGTTGTCTCTCCAACAACCACCCTTCTAAACGGGTCTACGTAGAGTGTCGTAACGGGGATCCACATCCCCCTTAACTCGTCGTAGTAGGCAAGCCTTACCACGTATCCAGAGGGCACCTTACCAGGGTCATACGGCACCTCTATCCTTATGGGCTGGCTAAACCTAGCGCCACTGGGCCCGAGCTCAAGCACGGGCCCTACATACACCTGCGTGGCTGGAGCTGTAGGAGGCGTAGCCACGAGCCCAATCGTTATCTTGGTCACGGGTCTGCCTGCAACCATGAGGGAGGTACCTGATGGTATGGTTATCGATACACCGATCTCAGGAACCCTCACAGTTATGGTCTGTAGAGCAACGCCACTAGCTGATACAAACCTGCTGATATCGGCCTCAAACATCTTCTCGATCCTCGGCGGGGGCGTGGCCACAGTTGTCGGCATTACAGTTGTTGTAGGCGTTACGGCGGGTACCGGTGGTGGTGCCGGTGGCGGCGGTGGAGGTGGCGGAGGCGTTGTAGGTGTTACGGTTGTGGTTACCGGAGCTACGACCGATAAGGCAACGCTTCTAGAGTCATCAACTACTGCGTACTTCACGTTGTAGGCCTCTACGGTTAACGTGTAGCTACCGCTGCTTGTGGGCGCGGTTACCTTGAGGTACACCGCCGCGTATGTATTGGGAGCGATGGTTATGGTCTTGCTATCTAAGACACTGCCACCTAGCTTAACCCTTACAGCAACGTCACCCCTAGCACCCTCATTAGTGACGTTGATAGCTATGTACGTACTCGCCCCTGGGAGCATGCTTAGCTTAGCTGGCGATACTGACACTATTCTAAATGTTGGGCGCTTTACCACGAACTCCTTGACTATGGGGCTGCTGCCCGGCGTAGCTGCATAGACCTTGTATGTGCCCTCGGGTGCGCTGCTCGGGATCCTGAAGCGCAGGGTTATACTTGGGGGGCTGCAGGTGCTCTCATCTATCCATACAATCCCGCCGCTAGGACTTCTAACCTCGATTCCTACATTCGTCGCCGAGCTGCAGCTAACAGTGATGTTAACAATATCCCCCTTGTCGTAGTAGCTGCGGTCTAGGGACACCGTCACTCCCTGTGCGTAGGCTAGGGGTAGTGGTGCTATGGATGCGAGTATGGTCATGAGAATTAGAAGCATGACTAACCTCATACCCCTCACCCTATGGTGACGGTGGTCTTGTAGGCATATGCAAGGGGTACCCACTGCCCACCAGAGCTGTATATCTGGGCAAGGAAGTCGTTCCAGAAGAGGACCTTGACCGCATACTGCCCTGACCCTAGTCCACTGAAGGTAATGTTTGCAGTGTTGGGCGTTCCGTAGGCGTATAGCTGAACGGCTTCTAAGTGTTTCAGCTCGTGTACACCGCTATTAACCTCCTCAACAACTGCTATCACTTTTACAGGTATGCCTCCTACCCCCCCATACTGGTAATACTGCTGGTAGTAATAGTAGCCTGCGTAATAGTAGTAATAGTAGGTAGGGGGAGGTAGCGCCACGGTTAGGATTACGGTGTTGCCAACCACCCTTAGGGTAACGAAGCTCGCTCCGCTGCCTAGCTGATAGGGTGTTAAGGCTGGTGTACCGCCGGCGCTCATCACGATAACCGTTACGATGACTGCGCTGATTATTATCAGCGGAGCACCACCAGTCCTCCTTATGAAGCTCACTACCTGGCTCATGCTGCCATCACCGCCTCGCTGATCCACCACCTCTTTACACTAGTTGAAGAAGCTATTTATTAAGCATTGCCCTACCCAGCTACTTGACAGCAATGCCTACTTCTCCTTAAGCGTATCGACTAATGCAAGCCCAACGGCTATAACGAGGTTGTAGTAAGCGAGTTCTGCAAGCCTATTAGCATCGCCCTCCCTGCCAAGTGCCAGGAGCAGCGCAGCCGCAGTTAGAAACGCCATGAATAGGCCCGTGGGTACCGTGGCAGGACTCGAGCCCTTTGCCAAAGAATCCCTGCCCCCGTATGTGATGTATATTATTACCGCGTTGAGCACAGACGCAATGTATATAGGTATGTAGCTGTTCACCCCCCTAGCAACCCATTCCCTTAGCGCTACGTAGAGCTCGGGCGCGCTGTATACGCCGCTGTTAAGCACGAGCCCTGCTATCACTGCTAGCAGAGCTAGCGCTAAGGTTTTTGCAAACGCTCTACGTAGCGCTAGGGAGGTGAGAGCGGTACCTGCCAATACAGCTAGGGCTACTAGGGGGTTGACAGCCCGAAGTGCTAGGTAGAGCGCTAAGGGTGTAACAGCAGCATAGAGCCTCCTTCTAAGAACTCGGTACAGGTATATTAGGAGCGCTATGGCGTTGAGGGGGGCGAGAGGGTCCAGGGCTACGGATAGGAGCAGCAACTCGTTCTCGAACTCGTCACCGCTTAGCCTGCGAAGCACTTCGCTAAGCATATTCATCAAGCTACGCCCAGTGGTGACGTTAAAGAGTTATGGAGTGAAAAACGTTATGGGATTAGCTAGGCCACGAAACAGCTACCTCTGGAAGACCCTCTAGGTTCAGGACGGCCCTTATGCTGTACACCGACTCCTCGAAGGGTGTGAAGAGGTAGGCTATGATACTTCCGCTGCCCATCTCCGTCACCGGCACCTCGATCGAGCCTATGGCGCTGCCTCCGCTCAGGAGCTCGATCCTGAGGAGAGCCCTACTGGTGAAGCCCTTGAGGTCGAAGCTAGCGTTTACCTGCACCAGCATACCAGGCGCTAGGCCTGTTACGGGCTCGCCCCATGGGCTCCGAACATCTACCTCTAGGCTGGGTACGGG
Source organism: Thermoprotei archaeon (assembly GCA_003661865.1). Classification (GTDB taxonomy): domain Archaea; phylum Thermoproteota; class Thermoprotei_A; order Sulfolobales; family Ignisphaeraceae; genus QMWT01. The sequence continues at coordinate 614 of QMWY01000039.1, read as the reverse complement.
CAGGGCGATCTCTATGGCTACGGGCGTGTGCGTCAGGTCTACGGAACTGCTGCTCCTAAGCCCCTTGTATACAGCCTCTACAAATGCGCTCCTGTTGATGGTGCAGCCCGCTGAGCAGACCTCGATAACGGGCCTTAGCAGGGCGTAGCCGTCGCTACCCGTCGTAGCCTCTACAGCGCCTAGGGAGTTGCTCGCCATGACATGTGCTCCCGAAACGGGCTTCCCTGCGAAGGTGACCCTGACGTGGAGGGTTGCGTAGCCCGTGTAGCTGCTCTCGACACCTATCCATGTAGACACCGCGGTGTCGTAGCCCGTGACGCTGGAGCCCACCGCCTCTAGGGTGCCTATGCTAGAGGTGTTCAGCAGGGCGGTGGTGTTGACCAGGTGTAGGTACCCGACCTCAGCAGACTTGATGCTGTAGCTCCCGAACACTAGGTGGGCCTCCGCGTAGGTGCCCCTGAGCTCCCCACCACCGATCAGGTAGGCAACGGCGCTTCCGTTCAGTGTGCACTGCACAACTGTGTGGTTCCAGTACTCGGGTGTGTAGGGAGCCTCAACCCCTAGGAACCTGGCGGCTACGGCACCCACACCCTCGAGCCTTACACCCGAGGCGT
>QMWY01000038.1 GCA_003661865.1 Thermoprotei archaeon | reverse complement strand
CGTTTTCAGGTCCGACAAACGCCCCTACAAGCCTTATGCTCCACACGCTTACACAGTTCCACGGTGCTAGTGGCCGTGGTGCCTTTGTGGAGAGCAGCGCTAGGTATCTCGTCAAGGTACTCAAGAGCTCGTGTCCCTTAGGCGTGAGGTATGCCCCACCCACAGGATCCACAGCTACTAGACCTTGTTCCCTAAGCCTCCTTATCATGTTCTTGGTGCTCGTCTCGCCAAGCCCTAGGAGTCTCATTAAGGTGGGTCTACCCATAGGTCCGTGCCTGCTTAGCACCTCTAGAGCCCGCAGCATGTGGCAGCGTGTGAATCGAGGTCTCACCCCCCGACGCTCAGCAGCTAGGGATGTAAGTATAGAAAGTGCTGCGCAGAAATCCTCCGCCTTGATGCCCTTCCCCAACTCCTCCTTACCTGAGATGCGGTAGATTGCTGCTAGGGATAAAAATGAAAATGGTTATTTCTGAAGAGCATCCTCATAGGATCCGGTGGTGCTGCTGTGGATTTCAGAAGGTTCAGAGGGAGGGACCTCCTCTCGATAGCCGACCTCACCCCCGAGGAGCTGCGCTTCGTCATAAACCTCTCGCTGGACTTTAAGAGGAGGTTCTACTCGGGTGAACGTGTGATACCGCTCTTGCAGGGGAAGGTGCTGGGGCTTGTGTTTCAGAAGCATAGCACCCGAACTAGGGTTAGCTTGGAGACCGCTATGGCGCAGCTGGGTGGTCGCTCGCTCTACCTCTCGTGGAATGAGCTTCAGCTAGGACGTGGGGAACCGATAAAAGATACTGCACGTGTGCTGGAGAGGTACATCGATGGCGTGGCCGCCCGTGTCTATAGGCATAAGGACCTGGTAGAGTTTGCTGAGTATGCGCGAATACCTATTATCAACGCCCTTAGCGACTTGGAGCACCCGCTCCAGGCCATAGCCGATATGATGACTATCTTGGAGAAGAAGGGGCGTATAGAGGGTCTAAAGATAGCGTTCTTAGGCGATGGCTCTGATAACGTGCTGCACAGTCTTCTACTAGCATCATCTATGCTAGGCGCAAGGATCTACATAGCAACGGCGCCCGGCTACGACCCGAATAGCGAGATACTGAAGAGGGCTGAAGAGGAGGCGTCTAGGAGCGGTGCTGAGATAAAGATCGTTAGGGATCCGATAGAGGCAGTTGAGGATGCCGATGTGGTCTACACCGATGTGTGGGTTAGCATGGGTCAGGAGGCGGAGAGGGAGAAGAGGTTAAGAGACCTTAGCAAGTACCAGGTGAATGCGGGGCTCGTTAAGCATGCGAAGAAGGATTACATCTTTATGCACTGCCTACCTGCGCATCGCGGAGAGGAGGTTACGGAGGATGTTATAGAGTCTCCTAACTCTGTTGTATGGGACGAGGCCGAGAACAGGCTTCACAGCGCAAAGGCTGTTCTCTCGCTACTTCTAGGATGAGGACGTCGTTTTCGTCCTCCTCTTTCTGGACCTGCACCTCTTCCTACGCTTACGCTTAGCCTTTCTGCTCTTTCTGGAACCCCTGCTAATCCTACGGCTAGGCAGGGCGCTGAGATCAACTACAAACGTCCCTGCATTACTTTCAACAACCAGCACACGGTTACTAGCCCCACTCTTCACAATGATAGGGGTTTCATACACGTACAGCTCATCGGTGAAGACCCGCGGAGGCTCAGAGGTCAAGTCTATCGAGACACCATCGTCTCCCGGTGGGGCTACATATATCGCGTGCACTCTGCTTGGCCTAGGAGCTATCAGCACTGGTGTGTAGTCCCTTGAGACGAATCTTGAGGTGCTGTACACATACGTAGTATTATCAACCCTAGTCTCGATCTCGACGAAGTCCACATCTGGTTTCGTACCGAGTATGCTAAGGGCTAGGGAATCCAATGACTCCTCAAGCCTCTCGGTATCCACATCTCTCGTCATCGTCTCCTCAAACGTGGGTTTTAGGAGCTCTAGCTCTACGTACTCGTTGCTGTACTTAACCCTTGAAAAACCTCTTATCCTCAGCTCAAGCGTTGACTTCATAGAGCCGTCACCTCTTATAACCTATCTTTCTAAGGAACTCCTTCCTCTCGTGGATATCATCTTCTGACTCAACCCCTACAGGAGTGAAACCATCTACTACTCCTATGACTCCTCGTCCTTGGTCTGTCTCAGCGACAATTACCTGAAGTGGGTTTGCTGTTGCTGCCAGTATACGCGTTACCTCCTGCACATTCTTAAGCGCGTTTAGCACGTTTATAGGCCAGGCATTCCTTATGAGTATGACGAATATGTGGCCCGCCCCTATACGCCGGCAGTTCTCTATCGCCGCCTTTATGAGTTCCTCATCGTTGCCGTCATACCTGATTAGCCGCTTACCGCTTGCCTCAGCGAATGCGATGCCGAACTTTATATCAGGGCATGAAGTCACCAACGCCTCGTATAGATCCTCGACGGTTTTTATGAAGTGGCTCTGCCCTATTATTATGTTGGCGCCCTCGGGGATCACCATCTGCACGACGTCTATCTTCACCGCCATGCGGGCACCCCTATGATATAGAGGGGTAAGAGGTATAAACACTTGCCTTCAACAGAGCTAGAGGGACTACCTATTGTACGTCAGGCTCTGTTTAAAGAAGGATGCCGATGGCTTCGACTCTTCGGTCGTACTCTACGATAGGAATGGAAGACTCGTTAGGGAGTTCAATACGAAGGCGCGCCACATAGAGATAACGGGTAAGATTCACATACAGTGGTCGATAGAGCAGGGACTTATGTGTATGTATGTAGAGGTCTCTAAGGGTTTAGCCGAGCTTAAGCACGGCGCCTCCACGCTGGTGATTTCATAAGCCTAGCTGAGGATCTTGTGTAGGGTGCAGAGCGTGATTAGGCTTTACGACGAGCTTTCAAAGAGCCGTAGCGGCAAACACGCATTTCGGCAGTTGGCGCTGATAGTAAGGAGCGATGGAAGTGTTGAACGAATTGAGAAGCCCGCCATTAGGAGAAGTATAAAGCCCTTGTATGCACGTGGCTCAGCGTATGAGATCTACGTTGAAATTCCTGAGGGCTCCTACGCTGTGCAGCTCAAGATGGTTAAGAATCTTAGGAACAAGGTTAAGGGAGTTATCGAGGTGTACGATAGAGATGGGAGGCTTTTGCTAAGGGCTGTCTATAGAGATGAAAAGGTTAGGAGGAGCCGCGGCGATTCCTCACTTGAATGGGTTGTGAGAAGGGTGTTAGACTATCTAAACATTCCGTACAGAAGGGTGAATATGGGTACCGGAAGTGGCTAGAGATGTCAACGTGCAGGAGGCTCTTAGGAGAATGTTCAGCACGTATGGCTTTGCAGTAGTTAGGTCTGAGCATCTTGATGAGGTAAGGAGCTACTTAAGGACTCGGGGTGTAATACACCTGCTAAACATCTCAAGGCTTACATCGAAGCTCTACCTTGTTAAGGTGAACGAAGCTCCTTGCAGAGCGGAGTGTACAGCAAACTGCAGGGATACTGCCTCGGGTGCTGTAGATAAGAAGTGCTTTGCTACGTGTCTAGAGGAGTGCGTTATCGATAGGGTAAGGACGGTGCTTGATGCGCTATAGCGGGGGCTCAACGCCGTAGATGGAGACTATGTTATCCACGTTAATCCTCCATAGATACTCCTCACTATACAGGCCGCTTCGCAGCATCTCGTCCTCTATCTCTGCCATTCTCCAGGGGTAGATTACTGAGCCTGGTCTCGAAGGGTCGTCTAGGTAATCGCTCTCGAATACAAAGCGCGGGGGGATCTTTCTATCGACGACGTACTTCTGTATAGGTTGTATCCCGGGAACAGATGCTGTAAGCTTCATCTCTATGGCATGGACTAGGTTGCGGGGTCTTGAGTGGTGCAGTACTACCTTCCTAGGATCTAGCTTTAGCCTAGAGATCCTGCGACTTATGTCAAGGACCGTTACGAAGCCCCCCTCCTCTAGGTGTAGATGAACCACTGCTCCGCGCTCACGCGCGACCTCTAGTGCGTAGTCCATTATGAGCTGGGCGGCGACCACGTACTCAGGCTCAGTCTTATAATGGGGTCTCCCAACTTCTCCAACACCATTGATCAGGCCTTGGTCTATAAGCTTGGCGATGTGGTCGATAACTCTCTGCCCTAGCTCCACAGCCCTCCTAAGATCCATACCTCCTTTCTTAACAAGCCTCTCAACCTCTGCCGGGTGGAACCCAGCTAGGCATGAAACTCTAATACCCTCGTTCAGAGCTGCTTTGCACTCTGCTAAAAGCAGCTCAAATGATTTGAGGTGTCCTTCGAAGGTCGGTGATAAGCCGTAGTGATATGGAGGTAGCGACACTATAGCCATGAACCACCCACCACGTTTGCTGAACTCACGTGCTATCTTCTGAGCTCCTAAGCCACTTACGGGATTCGTATGTAAGTGTGCATCAGCGTAGATCAAGAGTGCTACGCCCTCAACGCCTCCTCTTAGACATATAGTACTTGATAAGTGCCTCCCGGAAGGGTTTAGCTATGCTGTAGCTCCCAATACCGCTCTCTAGAAGCCCTTTGTCAACGAGGCTCTGGATCACTCGTTTAGGGTCACTCAGCTTGTAGTACACCTGTAGTTCCCTAATACACAGTAGCTCTCCTACCGAGATATTGGTCAGGAAGTATTCGAAGACCTTACGCTCCTCAGGGCTTAGAGTACCTAGTTTCTTAACCACTTCCTCGGGGAGGTAAGGAGTTATCTCGCGAAGCACCTTATCAGCACTCATCCTTAACATCACTCTGCACCCTCCACAGCCATCTCCTCTTCCCATAGATAGCGCAACTGGAGTCTAATGTGATGTACGGCGGACTAGCCTTTAGGTGTGCACCAGGACAAATTCTTTTAAGGGGGGGTCAATCAGCTGCAAACAAAAGTTAGAGAGTTTATAAGGGTTTTATAGGCCCTCTCAATTATATATTTACAAAAATCCTTATAAATATTTGGTCCGTGGGGGTAACCGGTGTACAAGTATGAGCATAGGTATTGTGAGAAGCAATGTGGCTAGCGAGGTAGGCACTACCGCCAGCACTGTCAAGGTTGTGGGGAAGCATGTATACGGCAACTTGTACGGATGTGACGAGAGGGTGCTCTCCAGTGTTGATGAGCTGATGCGTATAGTCATCGAGGCTGCGCGTATAGGTAACATGACGCTGCTTGATGTGAAGGCCTGGCGCATAGGTGTGGGTGTAAGCGTGGTCGCTATAGTGCTAGAGAGCCACATAACGATACATACGTGGCCTGAATACGCATTTGCAACGGTCGACGTGTATTCATGTGGCGAGCATACCGATCCTGAGAGGGCCTTTGAGTACATAGTGAAGGAGCTGCGGGCACGTAAGGTTGAGGTCGGCAGGGCTTCTCGTTCGTTAGTAGGGGAATAGTGTGTACGATCTGTTTTTCCCGTGGTCCTAGCGATGTCTTCTGATAGCCAAATCAGTCACAAGGTGATAGTCTAGGCACCCTTATAAAGCCCAGTTGCGTGAGGGAATGAGGATATAGAGGTGCAGGGATATCCGGCGTTGGAGAGGCTGGCATTCGAGGAGCTGTATATACCCGATACGTCTGCAGTTGTTGAGCATATAGTATCTGAGCTTGTTGAGAAGGGTGCTATCAGAGGCAGGATCCTTATACACACGCTTCTGATATCGTACTTCGAGTCGAAAGCCGATGAAGGACATGTAATAGGGGTTCTAGGGCTTCAAGAGCTGGTAAAGCTCCGTGAGCTAGCCGATAAAGGTCTGACGATGATCGAGATTGTTAGTGAGGAGAGGCGTTTAGAGGCGTTAGAGGAGAACGAGGTTAATAGAGTTGTCCGTAGCTACGCTGCTAAGAGTGGTGCTAAGCTAGTTACCTGTAGTGAAGTTCAGTACCTAGCCGCCCGCGCTATGGGTGTGGACGCACTATACATCAGGCCCCGCCGCGAAGAGGAGCTTGTCTTCGAGAAGCTATTCGATGAAGAGACGATGAGTGTTCACTTGAAGGAGGGCGCGACCCCTAAGGCTAAGAAGGGTAGGCCAGGGGCTTGGAGACTCGTGGAGATCGGGTCGGAGGTCGTTACTAGGGAAGAGCTTGAGAAGCTGGTGAACCAGGTTCTTGAGAGGGCTAAGGCTGGGGAGGGCATCATAGAAGTTGAACGGCCGGGCTCTATAATTGTTCAGCTCGGCGACTACAGGGTAGTTGTTGTGAGACCCCCCGTATCCGATGGCGTAGAAGTCACTATAACGAAGCCCCTTGCTAGGCCTAGGCTAGAAGACTATAACCTTCCTGAGAAGCTCATGAAGAGGCTTGAGGAGAGGGCTGAGGGTATACTGATCGCTGGCGCCCCGGGTATGGGTAAGACAACGTTTGCGCAGGCCCTAGCCGACTACTATAGGCGTAAGGGACGGATTGTGAAGACTATTGAGTCTCCCCGCGATATGAGACTACCCGAGGAGGTTACGCAGTATTCGAAGGCGTATGCAAGCTCTGAGGAGCTTCATGACATACTGCTGCTCAGCAGGCCCGACTACACAGTTCTTGATGAGATGAGGGATGACGAGGACTTCAAGCTCTTCGTAGACCTTAGGCTGGCAGGTATAGGCATGATAGGCGTAGTCCACGCCACGTCGCCTATAGACGCCGTACAGAGGCTGCTGAGACGAGTAGACCTAGGCATGATACCTAGCATTGTGGACACGGTTATATTCATTGAGAGTGGTCGGGTGTCCAAGGTCTACGAGGTTCTCCTAACGGTTAAGCTGCCTACAGGTCTTCGTGAGGCAGAACTTGCGCGCCCCGTCGTCGAGGTTCGGGACTTCTTAACAAGTGAGCTGGAGTACGAGATCTACACATTTGGCGAGCAGACGGTTGTTGTGCCAGTTAAGAGAGTTAAGAAGAGCATGTACAGGGACAAAGCTATTGAGCTGGTTAAGAAGATGCTGCCTTTCGCAGACATAGATCTTGAGGACGGCACCGCTATAGTTAAGATACCGCGCTCAGTATTCTCGGCATCCGTTAGTAAGAAGCTCCGTAGGCTTGAGCGGAGGCTCGAATCGCTGGGGATAAGTTTGAGGGTTAAGCTCGTGTAGAGGCCTCATCTCGACCTCTATTCTTATTCGCAAACTCGGTAAGCGGAATGGTGGTCTCAACAAGTGCCATAAGATCATTGAAGCTAAGACCTTTCTCGATCTCCTCATGGGATACCTTGTAACTCCCCCCGGTATCTACCAGTCGCTCAACCGATACAAACCTCCAAGGCATGCCGCTTATCTTGATAGCTATGAAGGCGTCTCCTCCAGCCCTCCGTGCAAACTCCCTCAACTTAGCAACCTGCTCTTTATCAAGGTATATGCTCTCGAGCCTACTCCTCTTCTTAACCTCGAATACCAGTACACGCCCGTTTTTTATGGCTACCACATCGGGATACACAGCTTTTCTCACCTTAGCCCCGCTAGCGGGGCCTCTTACAACGGCGAAGCCGCGTCTCCACAGCTTTCTGACAAGCTCTCGCTCAGCTTCATAGCCACGGCTCCTGCCACCCAACGCCCATCCGGGCTCTAAGATACATTAGGCGGGTATTTATAAAGCGCCCCTCTAAGGGAGTTGAGGGGGTGAAGCGCCGAATGGAGGTCCCTGAACCTGTTGTGAAGAAGCCTAGGCTGCTGAAATACGCAGGTGTGGACCCGGGTACGCGCAGAGGCAGAGGGTTTAGCATAGGGGAGCTTCGAGAGGCGGGAATATCGGTTGATGAGGCTAGAAGATTGGGCATACCCATGGATAAAAGGAGGAGAAGTGTCCATGGGTGGAATGTTGAGGCTCTGCGCCGCTACCTTGAGTCTCTTAGAGGCGGAAGGGAGACAGGGTCAGAGGCGCGTTCTAGCTGAGTTATTTACCGGGCTAGCCTTAGCTTAGTCTGGGTGAGGTTCTCTGAGTAGTGAAGATATTGAACGGATGAAGATGGAGATAGAGAGCAACGTGGACTACAATCCCAACAACTATGCCAAGGCCATGTTCTACGCCGACGAGGATGTAGCCGAGATCATGGAGAGGCTCTATGAGCGGTGGGAGAAGAATAGTAGAGAGGGCACACCCCTGGATTACGCTACGGTAGAGGAATTAAGGATTCTTTACTATAAATCGCGTATATACCGCGATGCCACGGGTGAGGACCTGATAAGCGTAGCTGTCTACGGAGGCTCCGTGCGAGAGAGAATTAGGAAGAGGCGCAGGGGCTCTTCGGGTCTAAGGCAGTTGCTAGCGCTGTTCATAGGCAGGCTTGCTGAGGAAGAATAGCCCGTTACCGCCTTTACGCGGTTCTTACCTTTTTAACAGGGTGTATGTAATCCTTAGGAGCCTTTGGGAATACCTCTAGGTACTTTCTGAGGACCTTAGGCACCTCAACAACACCATCGCGATCTTGGAAGTTCTCTAGGATCGCGGTTATGGTTCTCGTGGACGCGATAGCAGTTGAGTTTATGGTGTGTACATACCCCTTCTT
>QMWY01000037.1 GCA_003661865.1 Thermoprotei archaeon | reverse complement strand
CTTCTCCAGGACCCTTGCCACGGTTATCGGTGCCGAGCTCTGCAGAAACCCCCTACTCGTCAGGAGGTTTGGAGGGGTCCACGATGTGTACTGTGGGGCTAGGCGCGTAGCCATTCTCGAGATACCTGATGAGGGCTTCGCGCCCCGGGGGAAGGTTGTTGGAGAGCTACCTGGGGAGGGGTGCTGCAGCCTGGAAAGCCTTATCGAGGCGAATAGGGGGGTGATAAACCTCTACGAAGAGGTATCGAAGAGCTTCCTGAGGAGCTTTGCGGTCTGGGCGGACACCGTGATCGTTCCGTGGAGCGGCGGCAAGGATAGCACAGCGGCGCTTCTCCTAGCCCTAGAGGTGTTCCCCAGGAGCAGGATCCGCGTACTGTTCTCGGATACGGGTGTGGAGTTCCCATGCACTCTTGAGTACGTTGAGGAGGTATCGAAGATCCTAGGGGTTGAGGTGCATAGGGTCTACGCAGGTGTTGATAGGGGCCTGCTCGAGGAGGGGTTGCCGATACCAACGCACGACAATAGGTGGTGTACAGGGAGGAAGATAGGCAGCGTGATGGCAGGTATAGCCAGGCTATCAGAGGGGAACACGCTGGTGGTAACGGGGGATAGGGATGCAGAGTCTAGGAGGAGGAGCATCAGACCACCCGTGAGGAGGGTTGATGACAGGACCGTTATCGTGACGCCTATAAAGATGTGGAGCGGCGCCCACGTACAGCTGTACATACTCAGCAAGGGCCTTAGGCTCAACCCCCTATACGAAAGGGGCTTCTACAGGATAGGGTGCTACATATGCCCCGCCCTCCGGAGCTGGGAGCTCTTCATAATGACCCAGGACCCCTCCATAGCGCTGAGGCTCGGTAAGCTCCCCCTATATCACAGGTTCATCGAGCATAGGATGAGGGTAAGCACTGCCAAGAAGGGTATGGACTGGGAGGCTCAGACGGTGTGCGACCCCCTAAACATATGTGGGTAGAGCAGATACGTAGCTAGCTATACTTAAAGCATTTGCGATCCACAAATGCTGCAGTCTGTGGTATAGACCTAAGCTACATGCCCTATCATAAGAACTATCGCAATAACTAACGCTATAGTCGTTACTGCAACTCCCATAGATGCCCTAATACCTTTCTCAATATCTCGAGGGCTCGGTGACCTGGCGTGCCTATCACCAAGCCTGTACGCCTCTGGCTTCTCGAGCCATACCCCAAGAGCCCCAGCCATAGCAGACATTGGGTGACCTGCGTTTACGCTTGGCGTTGCTCGGGAGAATACTCTCCAAGTCCTCACCGCCCACGTCAGAGACTCTCCTTTCACCAGAGGAGACATGAGGAGTATAAGCACCGCGGTAAGCCTAGCGGGTACGTAGTTCAGCACCGTATCCACCTTTGCCGAGAACCAGCCCACGTCCCTATACTCAGGTGTGAGGAATCCTAAAGCCCCATCCAGAGTATTAGCTAGGCGCTGAAGCAGCGCGCCTAAAGGTCCCAGCACCGCGTAGTAGAGCAGGGGTGAGGTGAAGCCATCTACAAGGCTCTCTGCCAAGGACTCTATTGCTGCTGAGGCAACGTGCTCGGGTTCCAGCTTATAGACGTTCCTACGAACGATCTGCTGTGCCCAGTACCTAGCCCCATCAATATCTCCCTTATCAAGCGCTTCACCAACTCTCCGAACAGTATCTATGAGAAGCCTTAGCGATGCTGATACCTTGAGGACCCACCCCGCGGCTAGAATCCAAAGGATCGGGTGTATCGACCACGCTATGTAGAGAAGCGCTGAGTACAGCAGCATATGCGTACCAACGACCACCAGCCACGTAGCTACGCCAAGCGCCCCGGATCCATAGGGTCTGCCAAGTTTCTTAGCCATGAAGTAAGAGGTGTGGACGGGATGAATCCTCAGGAGTATACCAGAGTGATAGGGATAGGCGACATCAAGTACAAGCCCTAAAGCAAGAGCAGATATCAGCAGGATAGGGTCGTCAGGATATAGGAACCTAGGCAGCATAACTCACACCACAACTGAAGCCGCAAATAGCGTAACAGCCCTACTAACCTCGAAGGCGAAGCCCATCACATCTCCATTTACAAACCCCAGCCTCTTATCAGCGTCTCTAGCCACCACCAGCCCCGTAACCACGCCCAAGAGCGTTGGGAGGATACCTACCATAGGGTTACCGGATACAAGCGTAGTGCCTATGGCTATAGCCACGTAGATGAGCACGTTTATGAATAGCCCTTTACAATCCTTAGCCTTAGCAACGAAGAGCGCGCCTAAACCTCTGTAATTCGGGACCCTCCCCACAACCGCCGCTATGTACATAGACTCTGCAGAGGCTGCATAGCAAGAAACGATGATCGGCGCTAAGAGCTTTGCGCTCTCCGCCATAGAGACGATCCTGTTTACGGAGGCTACAGTTATGAGTACCACGGTTATGATAGCTATCGATGCAAAACTTCCCTTCCTAGGATCCTTAAGCACCCTCAGAGCCTCTGAGCCCCGTAGCTGGGAGGCTATAACGTCGCTATAGTCGGCAAGTCCGTCCATGTGTATACCCCCTGTGACTGCTACATGCAGAAGGGAGTAGAGAATAGAGGCCGTCAGCGCGTCTAAGAATGTTAGTAATAGCGATATTGCGAATGCTGTCAACACCCCTTCTAGGAGCCCTACAAGAGGCACGAGGAAAAAAGCCTCGGCTGCATCCTCAACACTTCTCGCACCCACGGGAAGCCTCGTTAGCAGCGATAAGAGGGCTAGGAACCTCCTCAACGCAGATCCTCCTCAACGCACCACGCAAGAACCTCCAAAAGCATCTTATCCAGATCTCTACCTAGGATTGAGATCCGTGAGTAATGCTGATCTAGGTAGAGGAAGGAGGATGCGTTACGAACATAGATCTTCCTTAATGCAAGCCTCCTACCGAATTCGGGGTGGGGTATAGCGTGTTTCAATAGTATGAACGGTGCTTGGGAATCAAACGCTAACAACCCTAAAGCTCTTAGGGCAGGGATTAGGAACTCTAGCTCCTCGGCTATTATACGCCTAGCCTTTTCTAGGTACTTGCGATACTCATCCACCAGCTTACCGAGAACCTCTTTAATAACCAACTCCGCTAACGAGTTCAGGTTCCAAGGCTGTCGAAGCGAGTCGACCAGCTCTACAACGCTTCTATTGCAACTATATAGGAATCCTATCCTTAGCCCAGGAACGGCTAGGCTCTTAGTGAAGCTCCTAAGTACTATGAGCCTATCATCGCATAGCTCTAGAACGCTTCTGCCACTAGGAGATAGCTCTATGAAAGCCTCGTCAACTATTAGGTAACTTCCCCGAGGCGTGTGCTCCAGGAGCTCCTCTACTATGCTTAGCCCAGCTAATGCGCCCGTGGGGTTATTAGGGTTTGATAGTAATGCTACGAACCCCTCACCTATGCTTTTAACGATTTCGGAGTACAGCTCGGTATCTACGGTGAAGAACGTGCCTTTAACTCTTAGGGGTATTGGAACGTACGCTACTCCTAATGCATGTGCCGCTATACGGTGGTCGCCAAACGTAGGTTCGAACACTAGGAGCGCTCTAGGCTTCACAATAGGTAAGAGAAGCTGGATAGCCTCAGCAGACCCATTAAGTGGTACAACATACCCGGGCTCTATACCGTAGAACTCCGCTATAACCTCCCTAAATCTTCTGTAATTCGGGTCGGGGTACCTGGTAAATAGGTCTGCGCTTAATACACTGCTTAGAAGTTCCTGTATAAAGGTCGGTATCCCTAAGGGATTCCGAGGAGCACTAAAGTCAAGAGCATCGCTAGGCGCCTGACCTCCATGAACCCTCACTCCGCGGCCCTGCAAAGCCCTTCAACCTCCTTAAGGTCTTCGGGCGTATCTACATCTAGGAGTTCATAGCCCCTTAGACGTAGATCTACCCAAGCACCTCCCTCACTTCGGAAGAGCGATACCCCAAAGAGCCCCTTCTCTCCAACGAGATTGACTATAGGGAACTTGCCAAACCTTTCTGCCTCCGCCAAAAACCTCCTCAGGATACCTCGGGTCAGCAACGGAACATCTCCAGGTATTACAAGGAGGGGTTTCCTAAGGCCTTGAAGCAGAAAGGTTAGGTCCTCTACATATCCTCTGCCACTAGTAAATACATAATCCACATCTATATTAGATCTGAGGTCAACGTTGAGTGGAATAGCCGCAGTGTGCTCGGAGATCGCTATGACTACATAGCTACAAATCCCGTTGACAGTCCTTAGCACCCTTACTAACATGGGCTCTCCGCAGACCTTGATAAGGGGCTTGGGCTCTACCCGCCCTAACGACCTTAACCTCTTACCAGCTCCCCCTGCCATTATTAGGCATAGCGGGCTGGCCCTCACCCCCTAAACACCTCATCGTATAGAAGCGTAATGACCGAGCCTATGAGAGCCGAAACGACATCATCTTCGAACATAGGGAGCGACTGGACCTCAGGCAGAGCTGAGCTCTTCAACCGCTCAACCCAGTACATTGAGAAGAGCCCGCGAGCACCAGCAGCATAGAGGGCTAGCGCTATACCTATGAGCTCATCTGCTAAAACAGATACGCTATCCTGCTTAAACTCCTCAGGGCTTAAGCGGGGTATGGATCCACTCGCAGCGTGGAGGTCTAGCTCTCGGGCAGCTATTAGGAGGGCCCATATGTTCGGATCCCTCAGCAGCCTATCCAGGTGGCGGTGCAAGATCCTACGTACATTCTCTTCAGCTATCCCAGGTATAGGGGCCTTCCTGTACACCCTAAGCGCTAAGCTCACCAGCTCCTTAGGTTTGAGACCGACTAGATTTCTGAGGAAGCCGTCTATCCCCAGCCTCTCCTTACCTAGCTCTACGAGTCCTTCGTACACCATCCTCGCAATGGCGTTACCTAGATTGGTCGCTAGGCCTGCTGTCAAAAGACCCTTCTCATTATGCGGGCTTAGCACAGCCACGGCATCCGTTACCGTACCTGTAGGCCTAGAACCGCACCTTAGCATCAAGTCGTTAGAGGCGAGTACCTTAGCCTCGGTAACCACACGGAAGAGATCTGCCATACCAACGCTGCTAAGAGGGGCGTCTGTGGCTACGAGTATGTTTATCGTGCTAACCTTAACAGAAGGATAAAGCTTATTCAGTTCTATACATGCAGGAGGGTCAAGCCCTACGGTCATCACAACATGGCTTTCATACGGGGAGTCTAAGGTGCGGTGAACGTACTCATCAACTCTAGCTCCGGTTAAGAACACCACAGCGTTATCAATACCTAGTTTCTCGAGAATGCTAGACGCGTAACGCACTGGGTGATCTAGGCTACCCTCCTTATGTACCTGTTTAAAGATGACATGCTTTGTGCTTGTACCCCTGCCTATGTATATAGCTGATGAAAGCACGGCTAGTTCACGGCTGAATTCCGCTATGAGAACCTGCTCCTCCTTAACGAACTCCAGGCTTCTAAGCAGAGCCATGCCCCATCAGCTCCTCGTACTCGCGGTAGATAGCATGCTTAAGCTTCTCCTCGTTTCCACCAGTCAGTACGTAGAGAGCTGCTAGTCCACCTGCACCTACACCCTCCTTCACATAACCCTCTTCATAGGCCCTTAGTCCTATGTACGGAGCGTCTGAGAAGCTTAGCTCCGCTATCGCAACTCCCACCCCTGGAGCCACTTCCCCCACAAGTCCTATGAAGTCTGAAGAGGAGTCCTCTACTAACCACTGGGTGGTAGCTACTGCAAGCCTATCGCGGAATAGGTAACCCATTCTTCTAAGTATTGCAAGTACGGCGCACATCTGAGTACCTCCTGAAAGAATAACATATCTCCCTCTTTCTAGTGCTCCTGCCGCAAAGCCTGCTAGGGATATATGCAGAGGATCCCCGAAATTAGCAACAGCCTCTATAGGATCCTCTATTGGAGGTTCAGCTCTAGCCCTCTTAAATGCGTCCAGCAACACCTTCTCCTTCAACTGATGGGGATTTCTAGGAGCTGCACTACTAACCCTTCCTCGTGCTCTGAAGCCTAGGGCTTCCATTATTGTCATAGCAGTGGTCGTACCTCCAGGCATGCTTTCTCCAACAAAGAAGACCTCGGCGGCTGGGGAGAGTGAGCTCGCCAATACCTTAGCCTCTTCAAATAATGCTTCAGCGGTTCTTTTCGGAAGCGCGTCCTCGATATCTATCCTACCACCTACTCTACGACTAGGCAAAGCAATATGCGGTATCTTAGGCTCTCTATATGAACCGGCATCGACAATTAGTAGAGGAAAGCCCTTTGCCCTATACACGGCCCGTGAGATCAGAGCAGGTGTTGGTACACCTTCAGGTGTTACGGGTATGGCATCTAGACTTCTAGGCCTCCCAAGCAACAAGTACTCAACGTCAAGCGTGGGAGTAAGGAGCGTTGCTTCAGGTGAAGAACCTGCAATACTGATCCCCGGAATTGTGGAGACCCTAGTAGAAGCTATGAAGATTAATGTGAAAACACCCCTATTAACAGCCTCCTTGATACCGCTCCAGAGCCTAGGGTTGCCGAGTAGCTTTACCAATATCTGGACACCTAGTCCAGAT
The DNA here is from genome assembly GCA_003661865.1 of Thermoprotei archaeon. Classification (GTDB taxonomy): domain Archaea; phylum Thermoproteota; class Thermoprotei_A; order Sulfolobales; family Ignisphaeraceae; genus QMWT01. The sequence continues at coordinate 1,956 of QMWY01000037.1, read as the reverse complement.
ATACTACGGCATAAATATAAATTAAGCGAGTTAAATAAGGCTAGCATACCTAATAAGGCGGAGACGTAGATGCGTAAAGTACCCCATCTAGTCCCTTCCCCATTCCTTAAAACTGTTGAAGAGCCTGTGCATACTAAGTATAGCTCAACACTCAGGTGTTCCTAAACTTACGCCTAACCTTTACGACAGTGCACGAATCTTATGGTTTTCCATCAATATCAGTGCCCATCTACGGCACCCGCTTTCTACGAGACGTGGTTAACGAGATGAGAACAGGAATCAGGACGTGTTATACAGTTATATATGTTTAATCATGGCGGCGCTTATGGATGCGGCAGCAATTCGCTGCCTACACCTATGGCACCATAACGATCTTCGTGCTTCCCAGAGGGGTCTTCTTTGAGAGTCTCGCTAAGCTTTGAATGCTATTCTTCTTGAGAATATTAATAGCATTGTTTATATCTCAACTCTATACATACACAACATCTGGCCCCTCCAGAGCTTCACCTCAAAACCATTCGTTGCCTTGCGTTTAACTACGGCGATCCAAGCATTCATAGAGGTGCGAGTTTTCTGAGAGTTACTTAGGCGAATCTAGTGACATATTCAACAAAATCAAACTTATTAATTCCTAGAGCTCTATTAGCTATGGTGAGAAGTTATGAAAACATTTGGAAGCCTGATCTATACTTCGGAGACGGTATCTGGCGAAGCCGTATCTAAGGTTGAGAGCCATATCCCCAAGATAGATGCGCCTGAATCTGTTAAGAAGGGCGAACCTTTTGATGTTGTTGTTACCGTGGGGCCCCACCCGAACACTCCTCAGCACCACATAGCGAGGGTTGAGCTCTACCTGTATGAGGAGGGTAGGGGTTTCAACCCCGTACTGCTGGCTAGCGTAGATCTCGCGCCGGGGTATGCAGAGCCGCGCATAGCGATTAGGCTTAGGCTTGAGAAGAGCGGCACGCTCTACGCCTTGGCTTACTGCAACCTCCATGGGCTGTGGGAGTCTAGGAAGGAGGTAAGGGTTGTTGAGTAGCCATGGACGGGCTTGTGGACGTTGTTAGGAAGGCAGAGGAGCTCTACAATAGGTATAGAGCACCTGAGGCTGTGGCCAGGGTTCTTAAGATCGATGGCGATAGGGTTGTGGTGCAGTTCACCGGTAGCTTCCACTACACCTGCGGACTCTACGACTGGCTCGAGGATATGAAGTATGTTCTCGAGGACCTCGGTGTGGAGGCGCATATGGAGAGGGCTGAGGAGGCTGGTGATGGTACCTGGGTGGCCATCTACAGGGTTAGGCAGAGGACTAGGGCCCGGGGCTCCTCAGGTGGATAACGTCGCCCGTATCCACGGCTACGACCCCCTCACCCGTATCCACTAGGAGCCTCCCATCCCTATCGATACCCACCGCAACACCTCTCACCTCACCCCACAACGTCTTGACCACGACCCTTCTACCGATCGTGTCCGATAGCTCGCGCCACCTCCTCAGCACCTCTTCAGCGCGCTCCCCTAGCGCATCCCTACACCTCCTCAAAACACGCGTTATCACTACAGCGAACAGCGTTGCCCTCGGAACCACCCTGCCTAGAGCCTCCTTGAGCGTAGCTGCGTAGCCCCGGAGCTCTTGGGGGAGCTCGTTGTTGACGTTTATCCCTATGCCGAGGAGCACATGGCTTAGGGAGCCGCCTACCGCAGCACCCTCGGCGAGGATCCCAGCAACCTTAAGCCCATCAACAACGATATCGTTGGGCCATTTCAGCCTAGCATCGATCCCTAGGAGAAGCCTAAGCGCCTCGGCAACACCTACACCCGCTGCTAGTGTGAGGACCCCAGGGGAGGAAAGGGCCCGTGGCCGCAGGATGAGCGTGAACCAGAGCCCGCCTCTAGGAGCGTACCACCTACGCCTATACCTACCCCTCCCACCCTCCATAGCCCCACAGAGCACCACGG